>MIBM01000410.1:21657-28121 GCA_001830645.1 Spirochaetes bacterium RIFOXYC1_FULL_54_7 | reverse complement strand
TTACAATCTGGAAAAAATCGGCGATACATGGAAGATAGCCAACTGGAGGTAATGATGAACCGCACCCTAGCCGCTTTAGTCGTATTGATTCTACTTGGGACTGTTTCTGCCTGGTCACAGACCACCGGCGGCGAGAGAACCGTCGAGGAATCCTACCTGCAGGAATCCCTTGAGACCATGATCATCCGTGAACAAGCCTATGCCGAAAGCAAGGACATGAAACTCGTAGCGCTTCAGTACATCCGGCAGGCGGTCGAGGAAGGCCGGACCAATCCGGATGTACGGAAGGCCCTTGAATTCCTGGCAACCGAGACCAGTTCAACTGTTATCCGGGCCGGCGGTGTTGGCAGGGTCCTCAACAACTTTCCTGATGTACGCAGGGAGGCAGCCTTGCTTCTTGGGGAATTCCCGACTGTAGAGGCCAAGGACACCCTTCTCAAAGTAACCCTGGCTGATAACGAGCCGATGGTCATTGCTGCAGCCATCAAGTCCCTCGGGAAAATTGGTATGAACGACGCTGATGACGTAAGCCAGTCCATAGCCTTTGTGGTGAACCGGTTTGATATTCTTTTCCCTGACAATGCGTTGGCTTTCGAAAGCCTTGTTGCCTACGAAGCTATAGCCGAGGCACAGGGTGGATTACGGGATCCAGCTGCAATCCGCGCCATCATGCGTATAGCAGATGGCAATTACATAACACCGGTAAGGAACAAGGCATTGGAATTGCTCTCCAAGTTGCGTAAATATGCAGCCTCTTCAAACGGGAAGTGACAGGTTTCTGTTTTAAGAAACTGACGGATACTAAGAAACGTCAAAGAATGAGGGGTGGAACGACTTGTTTCAACCCTCATTCTTTTGACCGTTAATCGGGACTTTCCATTCACTGGGTGCATATTTTGTGTATCGTCTCTTTTTCATTATACTTATTGTATGTTGAGTGCAAGTTGAATTAGGAGGTTCCATGACGAGCATCCATGAAACGGAACCAGTAGCTCCCGAACCTGTACATTCCAGGAACCCGGAGCCTCTCCAGCGGGATGAACAAGTGACTGAAAATCCCCCGGAAAATCCTCCTGTGGAACAAGACAGCGGGAAAATACTGGACACCTACGCCTGATTCCCAAAAAACGGCCGACGGTCCAACTCCTTGATGGTCTTGCTGTGCTGAAGAAAGTCAATTGTGCTATTGATCACCATGTGGCACAGTGGCGGGACTGACAGCAAGGAGTAAACACATGGTTTTGCTTTGGTATCACTGGCTGGGAATAGGTATCATTGGCGTATTGCAAGGTTTTTTGAATACGGTTGCTGGTGGTGGTAGTTTTCTTACCTTGCCGGCACTTACCTTTCTGGGCATGGATCTCTCCATGGCGAATGGAACCAACCGCATAAGCATACTCTTTCAGTCCATCTCCGGGTCGACCAGCTTTTACAGGAGCAAGGTCCTATCATTCAAGCTAGCCTTGCCTTTGGCAGCAGCGGCGACGCTCGGAGCGACTGCCGGAACCTTCATTGCCATAAATGTGGACAAAAAAATACTGAATCTGGTCATAGCAGCTCTCATTTCGGTGATGGCCATTCTGCTGGTTGTAAGACCGGGAATGTGGGAAGCGAAAAAGCAGACCCGGGTGCCGAAGCAACTAGTCTGGGTTTTATTTTTTGGCATTGGTGTTTATGGTGGCTTCATCCAGGCTGGTGTCGGATTCTTCTTTACTTGGACCTTGGCTACTGCGGTTGGCATGGATCTTGTCTCTGGCAACGCGATAAAAACAGTAATTATTGGCACCTATACCCTTGTAAGCCTGGTGATTTTCTTCGTGAATGGGCTGGTCAATATACCGATAGGGCTAGTGCTGGCGGCAGGAAGCATGGTGGGAGCAGCTCTGGGAGCCAGGTTTACCGTAGTAAAAGGCAACCGCTGGGTACGCTGGATACTGGCTGTGGTTGTTGTCCTCAGCGCGGTAAAGATGGTCTGGGACGCCTTGAGCTAGGTGCTCAGGCCATCTGGAATCAGTGGCTGATAACCGGGTTGCCAAGGATGCCAATCCTCTCGATTTCCACCTCGCAAATATCCCCGGGTCTGAGGAAAAGCGGTGGTTGACGTGTATAGCCGACACCGGAAGGAGTGCCGGTCACAATCATGTCGCCAGGTTCAAGAGTCATTGTTGAACTCAGGATTTCTATGAGGCTAGCCACATCAAATACCATATCCGAGGTGCTGGCATCCTGGACTGTGCTTCCGTTTACACGGGTGGTAATCCGTAAGCCTGCACCACCTGGGGGCAGTTCGTCCGGTGTGATGAGCCACGGCCCGAAGGCTCCTGTTGCATCGAAGTTCTTGCCCAAAGTCCATTGGGATGACCGCATCTGGTAATCCCGTACCGATGCATCATTGAAGATGGAATACGCTGCAACATGTGACAATGCGTGTCCGGCAGAAACCGCCTTGGCCTTCTTGCCTATTACCACAACCATTTCTCCCTCGAAATCCAGTTGCTCCGAGACTGCAGGCCGTACAAGCTGAGATCCATGGCCAACGAGACAGGATGGAAAACGGGCAAATACAGCTGGCCAGTCAGGCAGTTTGAAGCCGGTTTCTGCAGCGTGGTCACGGTAATTCAGTCCTATACATAGGATTTTGGAAGGTTTTCCTAGGGGTGGCAGCAAGGTAATAGACGCCGTTTCGAGATGGGGAGCGGAAGAAAGGGTGGCGCCCAAGCCCATCAATGATGCTCCACGGGCCAACAATGTATCAAGATCTCCAGGATAGCCTTTTGAGCCTTCTTCAAAGCCATGCAGTTCTTTGCCAAACCAGGCAGCTATGCCTGTCTTGCCTTCCCGCTTGTACGTTGACAATCTCATATATACCTCCAGATACATGAGCACAGTATAGTCCATGAGAGTTCTGCCCAAAAGGTTGGATGGCCGAAAAATGTGCACAAATTGTAAAGGCCTTTGGTTTGTCAAAGTATTGCCATACAAGGATTGGAAATTCCGCACAAAACTGTCGATCGGACCGGCGACAGCGGCGGGATGTTGCACATAAAGAAATAAGCAGTGTCTATTCAGACTTTCATCACGCACAGGAAGAATAATTCCTCGAAATACAATGAGCGATGCCGGGCTCGAACCGGCCACCTTCAGCTCCGGAGGCTGACGCTCTATCCAAATGAGCTAATCGCTCGAACACGTCCATATTATTGATGTCTGATGCCAGTGTCAAGGCGACGCAATACGGGCGAGTGCTGAGAGACATGCTCTGTCCCTGATTCCGGATTCTGGTTAAGATGGGTTCATGTACAGTAACAGGCTTATTCTGGCTAGTGCGTCTCCGCGGCGTTTGGAGCTCATCAAAGGGCTCGGTTTTGACCCGATTGTGGAACCGGTTGATCTTGACGAAAGCATTTTCGATGACCTGACCATCCCCAAGCAGGTGCTTGCCCTAGCTGAAGCCAAAGCACGGCTGTCTGCCCGGACAACCAACCTTGATTGCAGATGGATTCTAGGGGCAGACACCCTGGTGGAATTGGAAGGCAGGACCTTTGGAAAAGCGGAAAACACGGAAGTAGCCAGAAGTATGATCCGTAGTCTGGCAGGGCGCACACATACGGTGGCTACAGGTTTATGCTTGCTTGACCGTATTGGGGACAGAACTCATTCCATCATTTCGGAAACCAAGGTTCAATTTGCCTCAATGTCCGATGCTGAAGTGGATTCTTATATTGCTACAGGTGAATGGCGCGGTGCAGCAGGAGCATATCGGATACAAGAGAAGGCTTCCTTGTTTGTGGAAGAGATCCACGGCTCGTTCACGGGAGTGGTGGGCTTGCCTATCAGGGAGTTTTATGTCATCCTCATAAGGAGTGCTTTCCCTGTCCCGTTCGGACGGGTTGGCACCGCGGATCGCTGACTGCAGTTGTCTTACAAGGCGTTGTATGCGACCGTATTTTCCGTCACACCGGCATTCCTTGTGTCTGCCAGGGACGAGAACAAGTGAAGGGGATCCTTTCAGTGTGAAAGGATCAATTCGGAGGAACACATGGCCGTAGTTACCATGAAGAGCCTCCTGGAGTCCGGCGTACATTTCGGGCACCAGGTCAAGCGTTGGGATCCGAGGATGAAGAAATTCATCTTCGCAGAACGCAATGGCATCCACATCATCGATCTGCAGAAGACGATCCAGTCCATCAAGGAAGCCTATGAAGCAGTCCGCAAGACGGTAGCTTCCGGCAAGCCTGTACTGTTCGTCGGCACCAAAAAGCAAGCTCAGATGGCCATACAGAAAGAAGCGGAGCGCTGCGAGCAGTTCTTCGTAAACAACCGATGGCTCGGCGGCATGCTTACCAATTTTGCAACCGTTCGCAAATCCATAGAGCGTCTGATCAAGCTTGAAAAGGAAGATTTTTCAAGTCTGACCAAGAAAGAGCAAGCCCAACTCAACAAAGAGAAGGCCAAACTGGACAAGAACCTGTGCGGTATCAAGGGTATGACCAAGCTACCTGGTATCATCTTCATCATCGATACCCGCAAGGAAGCCATCGCGGTAGCGGAAGCCAGGCGTCTTGGTATTCCGATCGTTGCTGTTGTAGACACCAATTGCAACCCTGAAGGCATCGACTATCCCATTCCGGGCAACGATGACGCCATCCGGTCCATTTCCTTGTTTACCCAGATCATTGCCAACGCAGTAGTCGAAGCCGAAAGCGAAACTGGTCTCAAGATCATCGAAACCCTCCAGGAAGAAGAACAGGCTGAAGAAGCTGTCGCCGCTGCGACTCCTGCAGAGGAAGATGAAGAAGAAGTCGAAGTCGATGTAGCTACCTATGAAGCCACAGCGCCTGTTGCAGCCGCTGCCCTGGATGCAGTAGCCATCGAAGAGCCGATCGTCGAAGAAGACAAGTTCTACGAAAAATAAGATTCCAGGTCTTCCATTAAGGACCTGACAATCAGAGCCAGATCAGTCCTAGGGGAAATCTCCATGGACTGCCGGCTCTTCTCGGGGACACATCCCGTACCCGAACGAACTGCCAAGGAGATAATTCATGGATATCAAAGCCAGTGACATAAAGAACCTGCGTGAGAGGACCGGTGCAGGCATGATGGACTGCAAGAAAGCCCTTGTCGAAGCCGAAGGCGATTTTGCAGCAGCAGAGAAGAAACTCAAGGAATGGGGACTTGCCGGCGTCGAGAAGCGCGCAGGAAGGGCTACCAATGAGGGACGTATCTTCATCGCCGAGTCCGCAACTTCCATCGCTGGAATCGAGATTGCCTGCGAGACGGACTTCGTATCACGGAACGAGGATTTTATAGCCGAAGGCCAGAAAATGGCCACGATCTGCCTTGACAAGAACTACGACAAGCCCAACGACGAACTTGAGGGCAAGGTCAAGGATCTTGCGAGTGTCATCAAGGAAAACATTACACTGAAGCGGGTTTTCTTGGTAAAAGCCGGTGCCGGAGAAATGCTGCACAGCTATATGCACGGCGAAGGAAAGATTGGTGTCATTGTGAAAGCCAAGTCAGACAAGCCGGCCGCCTTGGTTTCTCCTGAAGTAAGCGGTTTCATCCACGATGTAGCCTTGCACATAGCCGCCTTCCATCCAATGTTCCTGGATCAGTCCAGGATCGGGAAGGACTGGATCATGGAGCAAGAAGACATCTTCAAGAAACAGGTCGAAGGCGACGAGAAGATGAAAGGTAAGCCTGCGAATGTCATAGAAGGCATACTCAAGGGTAAACTGAACAAATTACTAGCTGATATTTGCCTTTTAGACCAGGGCTTCGTCAAGGATGAGAAGCAGAAGGTTTCAGCGGTGATGGCTTCGATTGCGAAGGCCGCAGGGGCTACCCTTTCCATCGTCGATTACGTATACTTCCGCGTAGGCGAGAACTGATTCGGTAAACTGGCACAAGGCTCTTCCGGTCCTTGTGCGGGCCTACCTGAAACGAAAGGAAGCACCATGAACGACGTAAAGAATGCGTGTGAGGAGCGGATGAAGAAATCCGTCGCCGCGCTCAAGGACGAATTCGCCGGCATCCGTACCGGTCGGGCTTCCCCTGCCCTTCTGGACAAACTTCGGGTCGACTACTACGGACAGAAATCTCCTCTCAGCCAGGTTGCAAACGTGTCTGTTCCTGAAGCCCGGCTTATCGTGGTACAGCCTTGGGACAGGGCTCTGATCAGCGAGATAGAGAAAGCCATCCAGAAATCGGAACTTGGTCTGAACCCGTCCAATGACGGTAAGGTAATCCGCATTTCCATACCGCCCCTTACCGAACAGCGCCGCAAGGAGTTGGTCAGGAGTGCAAAAGCCAGTGCCGAACAGTCACGGGTTGCCATCAGGAACATACGGCGCGATGGAATAGAGGATCTGAAGAAGCTTAAAGACGCTGGTAACCCTGAAGACGCTGTAAAGAAAGCCGAAGAAGAGTTGCAGAAACTGACTGATTCGTATGTAGTCCAG
>MIBM01000410.1:19414-21648 GCA_001830645.1 Spirochaetes bacterium RIFOXYC1_FULL_54_7 | reverse complement strand
GTTTTCGAAGAAAAAGAAAAGGAAATCCTGGAAGTCTGACGATGATGGGTAATCCTGAAGATCTGTCATCCCGGCTTGCGTCGGGGAAGCCGCCCTCACATGTAGCCATCATCATGGACGGCAATGGCCGCTGGGCTACCAAAAGAGATCTACCTAGAACCGAAGGCCACCGCGAAGGTCTGAAGGTTGCAAAACGGATGGTCAAGGCTGCAGAGCAAGCAGGCGTTCGCTATTTATCCTTGTATACTTTCAGCACAGAAAACTGGAAGCGAGCAGCAGAAGAAGTAGGCTTCCTCATGGGGTTGGTGGCCAAATACCTGCTCTCGGAGTTCGATTTCTACCGAGAGAATAAGGTTCGGATCGTTCATTCCGGCGATATTTCCGGGTTGCCACCTGAAGCAGCCAGGGCAATCAGGAAGGCTGTTAATGATACCGCGGGTTTTAACGGTATAACAGTAAACTTGGCTGTCAATTATGGAGGCAGGGATGAGATCATCCGTGCGGTCAAGACCCTTTTGACTAGAGATGAATGCCTTGATGAGAAATCGATCCGTGAATGTATGGATACACCCGACATACCTGATCCAGACCTGGTAATCCGGACTGGCGGCGAACGACGCATATCCAATTTCCTGTTGTGGCAAGCCGCGTATTCGGAGCTGTATTTCAGTGACAAGTTGTGGCCGGACTGGACGGAGGGTGATCTATTGGACGCCTTGGCAGATTATTCCCATAGGGAACGCAGATTCGGTGGAACCCCGTGAAAAATGTAGTCAAGCGGGTAACGCTGGTTGCAGTCGCCGTTCCCCTGTTGTATGCTCTAGCACTGTACATTCCATTCATGAACCATCTTCCATTGATACTTATCATTCTTGTTTTCGTGGCAGGATCAGCTGTTGAACTCATCCGCATGCTTGAGCCCCAGGCTGGTCCATTGCGTATCCTTGCCGCCATTGTCTTTGCCCTTATACCGCCGATTGCTGTATATGCCTATGCGATAGTCAATCCTGCTTCATCGTTTCTATACCGCTGGCTGATGCCTACCGGCGCTGCGACTCTGGCTTGTTTTATGCTGTCAGGCCTTCCCTTGGCGTTCAGCCGACAGCGGAACGACATCATGGCCGCTGCCAGGACAGCTACCAGCAATGCCCTGATTGCTTTGTATCCCGGAGCCATGTCTACCGCATTGCTGGCAGTGCCATCAATCAATGAAAATGGCGGTCGACTGATCATCTGGTACAGCCTGATAGTCTTCGCAAACGACAGCCTGGCTTGGTTGTTCGGCATAACCATTGGCAGAACCCGTGGCATCGTGGCTGTCTCACCAAAGAAGAGTCTTGAAGGCTTTGTTGCAGGAATGACTGGCAGCCTTGCCGCGGCAATGGCAGGGCCGTTTCTTTTCCCTGGCATAATACCCAGAAACTGGCTTGCCCTGTTTGTTGCCGGACTTTCCTGTGGTTTCCTGGTAATTGCTGGTGATCTGTTCGAATCCTCCATCAAACGTGCTGTTTCGGTCAAGGATTCAGGCTCCATCATTCCTGGACGGGGCGGCATACTGGATTCTTTCGATAGCCTATTGTTTACCGCCCCGGTTTTTTCCGGTTTTCTCGTTATTTTGAGAATGACGTGAACGCCCGTATCTTCATAACTTCTACCGAAAAATCATGAAAAGAATCATACTGATTGGAGCTACAGGCTCCATAGGCACACAGACACTTGATGTCTTGGTTCGTCATAAGGACAAGTTCATCCTGGCCGGGATGTCAGCCCATGTGAACGAATCCAGGTTGCTGCGTGCTGCATCGGACGCACTCAATCCCGGTCACACGATTCCTCTGTGCCTGAGTGGTGCGGTTCCACTAGATGATCATATCCAGTATTCCGGGAACGATGGTCTGAACCGCATGATACGCGAAACCAAGGCAGATATCGTTGTCAATGCAGCTGCTGGTGCAGCAGGCCTTGTACCAAGCATTGCAGCCCTGGAATCCGGCAAGGATCTGGCATTGGCGAATAAGGAATCCATCGTCATGGCCGGCAGGATCATACTTGATCTAGCCAGAAATGAAGGACGGCGTGTGATTCCGGTAGATTCAGAGCACGCCGCCATCTTCAGCATGGTGGAACGCTTTGGCAAAAAAAACATCAAGGAAGTTATGTTGACCGCCTCTGGAGGAGCCTTCAGGGATCTTCCACTTGAAAGCCTGTCGCAGGTTAACCTCGCCGATGCCTTG
>MIBM01000410.1:13493-19407 GCA_001830645.1 Spirochaetes bacterium RIFOXYC1_FULL_54_7 | reverse complement strand
CAACCTGGTCCATGGGAGCCAAGATTACCGTGGATTCAGCCAGTATGGCCAACAAGGGTCTGGAGGTAATTGAGGCGGCCCGTCTGTTCGGGTTGTCCTCACATCAGATCAAGGTGGTCATCCACCCTGAAAGCAGAGTACATTCTTTTATACGAACCAGGGATGGTGCGCTGTATGCGCAGATTTCAAAACCGGATATGAGATTGCCGATCCTGACTGCCCTTGCCTGGCCTGAAATGCTGAACGAGGATGTTGCTGATCTGGATCCTGTAATCTCCCCAATGAGCTTCAGGCCTGTTGATTTTGGACGATATCCGCTACTTTCCTTGGCTTATGGCGCACTGGACTCAGGTGAAGGAGCTACAGTGGCATATAATGCAGCCAATGAGATGGCTGTTGAGGCTTTTATGGATGGCCGCATGCGTTTCATCGACCTTGAACGTATTCTTGCAATTACACTTGAGAAGCCATGGCCAGAGCTGTTGGATGATCTGGATGAAGTATATGAAGTGGACAGAGTTGCGAGAACTGTCGCAACAAGGATAATACAGGAGCTTGGATGAGCATAGTAAACATCGTTTTAGGCCTCCTTGGTCTTGGGCTTGTGGTATTTTTCCACGAACTTGGACACTTCATCATGGCAAGGCTTGCCGGAGTGGAAGTTGAGGAATTCTCCCTAGGCTGGGGACCAAAACTAGCCGGTTTCAAGTACGGAAATACCATCTACAGGATATCGGCCTTTCCCATAGGCGGGTTTTGCAGGATGAAAGGCGAGGATTCTTACCGCAAGGCCATGGAACAGGGCCTGGATGAATTCCCGAAGGAGCCGGGGTCATATTTTGCAGCCAAACCTTTGAAGCGGATCATGATTGCTTTGGCCGGCCCTCTGATGAATGTCGTATTTGCGATAATTGTATTTTCTGCGGTGTTTGCTATTGGCTATTCAGTGCAAAGTTGGGGAAACCGTATTGTTCTTGCCAGTGAGTTTTCCGGTGAGAACTATCCTGCCGATGTCGCTGGCCTGAAGAGCGGCGATGCTATCGTTTCCATCAATGGGGATTCTGTCTCATCTTTTGCCGAGATTCAGGAGGCCTTTGCCCTTTCTGCAGGCAGACCAATGGAGCTCGGCATTGACCGCACAGGAAACCGCCTTGACCTGAGGGTAGTACCCAGTATGGACAAGGAAAGTGGAGCCGGCAAGGTCGGCGTTTATGCCTGGATTGATACCCGTATCGATGACCTGAGTCCGGCTGGTCCTGCCCGTCTTGCGGGTTTGCAAGCGGGCGATGTACTGCTCTCTGCAAATGATTTTGATTTCAGCCACTCCGCAGCGCTGTATGATTATCTGTCCCGTGAGCGTCCGGAACGAGTCAGGGTAGTATACCAGCGTGGAGAGTCAATCGGAGAGGCTCCATTGATACTGGTTTACGAACCGGATGGCTCCACCGACCTTGGCGTCCTGTGGAGCAGGATTACTCTTGAGATCAAAGCAACTGGCCCTGTTGATGCTCTTGCCAGGGGCTGGAGCGAAACTGTAAAAACCATAGGTGCCACCTTCAGGGGTATAGGTTCTCTGTTCATGGGCGTTAACGTATTGCGTGCGGTCTCAGGGCCTGCCAGGATAACCTGGATGGTAGGTCAGATAGCCGCTGATGGCTTTTCTGCTGGCTTGGCCTCAGGTATAACTGTATCCTTCAACTTCCTGGCTGTACTGTCCATAGGCTTGTTTGCCATGAATCTCCTTCCCATTCCGATTCTGGATGGTGGCTGGATAGTACTGTTCATCATTGAGGCTGTTAGAAGGAAGGCTGCTAAGGTTAAAACCGTATTACGCTATCAGACAATTGGACTCGTGGCAATTGCGGCTTTGTTCCTCATGACTACAGTCGGTGATATACTCTTCTTCTCCGGGCGTTGACCGAATAAAAAGAGGCCTGTTTCACAAGGAGAAATACAATGAAAACCATAACATGCCACTGTTCTGCCAATGAGGATATCGATATTCCAGAACTGATCGACATAGATGCGGATCCCGTACTTTTCAGGCAGCTACAGGATGGCAGCTTTCTTACAGTCATCTGTCCTCAATGTGGTGTTACATTGCGGCCTGAGCTGGCTGTCAGGCTGAAGTCTGCAAGCAGGAACCTGGATGCCATCGTGTTGCCTGAGCTGGAGCGTATGGCGGTGTACCGTGGCAAGGCTGATGCCCCAAAGGGTGTGGAAATTCTTGTTGGCTACAATGAACTGTTTGAAAGGGCCAGAATACTGCGCGACGGTCTTGAAGCCAGAACTGTCGAGATAATCAAGTATTATCTACAGGGCAAGGCGGAAGAACAGGAACCAGAGGCTGATATCCTTGTGCTGTATCACGGATTGGTAGATGGCAAGCTGGAATTTCATATAGTCGGCATGAAATCCGGAGAAACAGGCATCATACGGCTACCCCGTGAAAGTGCTGACAAGGCTGCTTCGGGTATCACCAGACAGGATTCACGGTTCAAGAATTTGTTTTCAAGCCAGTATCGATCGATACGGAAACTCGGATTCCTGGCTGAAGACGAACAGGACTGAATACCTGTAGTAGCGTTATTACATGTGCGCCGGGTTTGCCTTGACCTTGGCAATCGAAGCATCTACAGCCTTGCTGACTTCCTTGGCGAAATCACTTTCTTCGACGGCGTGGGCATACATGGTACCAAGCAGGGATGCATGATAATGGGGCTTGAGGGTATTCAAGGCCAAGGCGGCCATGTCAACCACGCAATCCTGACAGGTGCAGATACCTTCTTCCTCAGCGGAATCCAGGCGTTTCCCTAATTCTTCCATAACCATACGCTCGGTATCGTTGACCAAAATCGTGAGGTCATAGCTCTTTTCAAGATCCATATGGCATTCTCCGTTCTCGTGCTTCAGCCAGCTTAATGCCCGTGATGATCCTTTTCAAGCGATTCAAAACGGGTAAAATTGTTGAAGAACAGTAGTGATACTTTTCCGACAGGGCCGTTTCTTTGTTTTGCAATCAAGACGTCAGTTGGAATGTACGGTGATCGTTCGTCCGCACGCTTGTCAATTTCACGTTCACGATGGATGAATAGAATGAGATCCGCGTCCTGCTCGATCGAACCTGATTCACGTAGATCGGAAAGGGACGGTTGCTTGCCTTCTGCTTCACGCTTCAACTGCGACAAGGCTACCACTGGAATCTTGAGTTCCCGTGCAAGGGATTTCAGGGACCGGGAAATGCTTGATATCTGTTCCCAGCGCGGTAAATCGGCGTTCTCATGGGTAATCAGGGTGAGGTAGTCAACAAAAATTATCTTGACGTCCTTTTCGGTTTTCATGCGCCTGGCCAGGGACCGCAGATCGAGCAGTTTAAGGTTGGGTACATCGACAATATACAGCGGTGCTTCATAGATGCGGCTGGCCGCATCCATGAGGCTCTGGATATCGCTTGGCTTGATTAGACCGCTACGAACCTTTTCCGAATTGATCCGCGCTTCGCTGGCAAGGAGACGGTAGGTCAGGGACAGATCAGACATTTCAAGGGAAAAGAAACAGACGGGAACCTTCTCCCGCAAGGCCATATGGGCTGCCATGTTCAGGGCAAAAGCAGTCTTGCCTACGCTGGGACGTGCCCCGATGATGATCAACTCTGAATCCTGGAAACCACTGGTCATGCTGTCCAGTTCGGCAAAGCCGCCCGGTATACCGGTATAAAGAGCCTTGGACTTGGACATCTTCTCGATCATCTTCATGGCATCAGGGACAATTTCCCGGACGCTGCGATATGTGACCGATTGCCTGTCCTGGCTCACCTCGAAGATGCTTTCCTGGAGTTCGTCCAGAAGCAGGCTGGTTTCAACCGAGTCGTCATGGGCCTTCTGGCGGATATTTGCAGACAGCTTGATAAGAGAGCGTCGCACAGAACATTCGCGCACGATCTTGGCGTAGTATTCGACATTGGCACTTGATGGTACCGCATCGGTAAGCTTGGCAATATAGGCAGCCCCACCGGCATTTTCCAAGCTACCCATGGCCCGCATCTCATCCGCTAGGGTGATAAGGTCAGCTTTCTGCCCTTTTTCAAACAGGGAGACTACGGCTGCGAATACGTGCTTGTTCGCGTTTACATAGAAATCATCCGGACGCAGATACCGCAAGGTGTGAGGAACCGCGTCCGGATCCAGTAGCAGTGCTCCCAGCGCAGCCTGTTCTGCTTCCGCGTTATGCGGAGGAACCTTGTCTTTGAGCTGCGCAGGGATCATGGGGCAGTGTCAGTTCTGGGTTTCGGCTGACGACTCGGTCTCGATTTGGGGAGACGCTTCTACCTTGGCTTCGGTGGCAGTCGCTACCGGATGCTCCTCATGGCGACGCTTGCGCTGGTGGTCTGGAGCCGCTGGTACGTTCTTGGCCCGCTCGACATGGCCCTTGACAACGATCTTGACCGTTGCTTCTTCCTTCTCGTACAGACGGATTGAAATTTTGTAGTTGCCGACGCTCTTGATGACTCGGCCAGGAACATCGATTTTCTTGCGGTCTATGCTGATGCCTGACTTGAGTAGTTCATCGGCTATGGATGCATTTGAAACCGCTCCGAACAATTTACCGTTCTGGCCTGCAGGCATATCCAGGACAAGTTCCTCAGCCTCGAGACGGGTCTTGAGGTCCATGCTTGAAGCGCGCTTCTCGGCCTTGCGGACCTCGATCTCGGCTTTCCGCTTGGCGAACATGCCCACAGTTGCAGGACTGTATGGATAGACCAGCCCCCGCGGTAGGAGGAAGTTGCGGGCATAACCGGCGGCAACGTCCTTCACGTCTCCGAGTTCGCCCAGGTTTGGAACGTCGTGATTCAGGATAACCTTCATGGTGTATCTCCTTCATGTGCTGTCCTGAACGGGATCCAGGTTTCAAGGGTACCGAGCACCGCAAAGACACCAATGGCCACGAGGCCAGCCGTCCCACTCACCATGAGCAGGATCAGTGTAATTGGTGCCAACAGGCGTGCGGCAGGTGCCAGGCCGACACGCCCAGCGAGCGTGAGGACCACGGCGAAACCTTGGATGCCGTAACAGATTGATAATGCTATTGCTACATTCCAGGCGATGGCCGCGAAGGCCGGCGCCGGAACAAAGCGATTGAACAGGATAGCCGACCAGGCGGCCAGCAGTGCCCAGACCAGCGGGCTGGGAACACTGAATCCATCCAGGGAAGGCGCTAGAACGATCTGGCGCGCAGGCAAGGAAACATCAGTTGTTGATTCAGTCGGTGCTGCATTCTGGATTGCCAGGTCAGCAGACGGAACATCAGAGGAGCTGGACTCCGGATAGGCAGCGCGGGCCTTGAGTCCGATGCGGGTGCCGATCCAGGAGCTGAAAAGTACAAAAACAAGCAGGATCGCACCGAAACTTGAAGCAACCACGTACTTGACCATATCCCACAGTGCTCCGACCTCGATTCCCGATGAAGCCAGACCCGGCATCGCCTTGCCAAAGGCATCATCGAACAAAGCCTGGATGGACGGATCGGCAGCAGCAAAGGCAAAAGTAGGATATGAAAGCAACGCAGCAGCAAAACCGGAACCAAGCACCCTGTACACAAAGGGAATATGTTCAAACCGCGGCCAGGCCAGCATGACCAAGGCCAGCAAAAGCGCTGCCGGGGATGCTGCAGTAAGAGCTGCCGTAGCGAGACCCAGCGAGCCAGAACTGGCCAGAAGTGCAAACTGCCATAGTATGATTATGGACAATGCCGACAGTGCACTGCTCACCATCATCCTGAATCCAGACCTTACTCCTGATACCTGTACCGGTACCAGAAAGATGGGAGCAGCCATGACCGTACCGTAAAGAACGGCCGACAAGGCTCCGAGGAGTATGGGGACAAGATAACGCTTGGCAGTCGGTGACAAGGTCAA
>MIBM01000410.1:13267-13432 GCA_001830645.1 Spirochaetes bacterium RIFOXYC1_FULL_54_7 | reverse complement strand
GCTACGTACGGCAGGAAGGCTATAGCCCTGGCCCGTTTGATGGCCATAGCTACGCGGCGTTGATGCTTGGCACAGGTTCCGGTGATGCGGCGGGGAAGGATCTTTCCTCGTTCCGTAACGAAACGGCGAAGCATATCGTATTCCTTGTAGTCAATCTTTACTTTT
>MIBM01000410.1:3707-13210 GCA_001830645.1 Spirochaetes bacterium RIFOXYC1_FULL_54_7 | reverse complement strand
CCGCGGTCGTCGCCATCCCTGCGAGGTTCGTCATCCTGACCGCGCGAAGAGCGGTCATCCCTGTTCTGGTTCATATCGGACATCGTAATACTCCTTCAGTTATATGCCATTCCAGGCATGTACCGTAATCAGAACGGTATATCGTCCGAAAAATCGTCGGACTCGGGTGCCTTTGGAGCTGGGCCCTGCGATCTTGGTGCATCATGGCCTTGCCACTCACGGCTGTCGGAGGGCTGCTGGCCTCCTGCAGAGGAACCAGTGCCCTGGTTTCCATACGACTGGCCACTGCTGCCACCGGAACCTTGGCCACTACCAAGGAGCTGGACAGTGTTGGCATTGACAATCACCTTCATGCGGCTCTGGCCATCCTGCTCCCATCGATCCTGGCGCATGGCTCCTTCCACCGCTACCAATTTGCCTTTGGTCAGGTACTGGTTGATGGATTCGCCCTGCTTTCCCCACAGGTCGATTTCCCAGAAGCTGGCTTCGTCGACCCATTGGTCGCTCTTCTTGCGCCGTGAACTGGTGGCCACAGAAAAATGACAGACTGCCTGGCCCGAGTTGGTATACTTCAGTTCAGCGTCCCTGGTCAGTCTCCCGACAAGAACGGCAATGCTCAGATCGGCCATACCGCCTCCTGTCAGTCATCCAGACGGACGAACAGATATTTCAGGATACCGGTGTTCAGTTTGAAGACCTTCTCTGCCATGATCAGCTTGTCCGGCGCCATGTTGATGGTATGCAGGACATACCGTCCACGCTGGTGGTTCTTGATCATATATGCAAGCTGCCGCTCGCCCATCTCGTCTTCACGGACGATTTCCGCGCCTTGCTTCTTGAGCTCGGCGGTGACTGTTTCTTTCGCGGGACGGTAGATATCCTCTTCCGTCGGAAAGATCGTAACAAGTTCGTAAGGTCTCATGAGTCCTCCCTGTGGTCTATGATCCGTCCATACCGGACGGATAAGGAGATGCCGGCTGAATGACCCAATAAGGGTATCCGGCTTGCAAATCACGGTATTATAGTGAAAAACGTGGTAGAGCATCAAGCAGAAAGGAATGGATATACAGCAGTGACGGCTTGAATTCCATGCACGGCCAGAATTGCATGCTCTGTCCCCTTTACCGCAAGGCTGGGTCAGATTACAATGGCCGCATGTCTCAAGTATTGCATTATCAAGATGACTTGTATCTCATCAACAGCCTCTCGCGATTCTTGGCGGATGCCTCAAGACTCGAAGCTGATCCGGAGATCCTTGGCGATACAATAGCTGCAGTTGCCCGGATCACCGATGGCTCCTTCCGTAGGATACGGGAACTTGTGCTTGAAAAGCCGCATCTTGCAGATCGTCCTGATTACATGAAACTCCTGGCCGATATCGCAACTACCATGGCAGATGCTTTGGAGCGTCTGCTGGCAGCAGATTCAAGCATGGCAGTCAATCTATCAAGTTCTGCTGATGAGATGTCCCGCATGATGAATGCCCATCGTGCTGCTAGCTCGGATTTACGAGAAATTCTCAGAGAAAGTCTGAACGGTGTCATGAATGACGAGAATCAGGTATCTGGTGACGAGTTGAATGAATTGTTGAAGATTTAACAACCGGATCCCAGGAGATTGAAAACAGGAAAATCAGTACAGAAATCTCTCCATGGAAGCCAATCCATCGAGGGTCAGGTCAGGCTCGATGGCATCGAACACATTGGTAAGACCGGAAATTACTCTGCACATGCCCCCTGTTGCCACGACTTTTGCTCCACCAAGCTCGGCTGTGATTCTTTTGACCATGTATTCAACCAGCCCTGTATATCCCAATATGACGCCAGCCTGTATAGCTTGAATGGTATTGGATCCCATTGCCGAGGATGGTGCCTCTAGGGGCACTGAAGGCAACTGTGCCGTGTTGCGTGAAAGGGATCCTGCGGCTGTTCCCAGGCCTGGTGCAATCGAAACCCCGGCGATCCTCCCTGTCGCGTCTACTGCAGTAAAAGTGAGGGCTGTGCCGAAATCGACAACAAGGCAGGCACCACCGAAACGGTTCCAGGCAGCCAGTGCATCGGCTACGAGGTCTGAGCCGATCTCGTCGACAGCGATGACTTTGACCGGCAACTTCGCATACAAGGCTGGTCCCAGGGTGACAGGTTCGACATTGAACAGGTGCCTGGCCATCTTTTCTATCGATGAGGTGAGCTGTGGGACGACAGAACTGATGATGACCCGGTCGATTTGTTCAGGATCTATGCCGCGGTCTTCAAGGAGCACACGGACGATGACGGCATACTCATCTTCTGTCTTGCCCTGGACGGTGCGAATCCGCATGGTTTCGACCAGACGGCCATTTTCATAGGCACCACCAACGATATTGGTGTTGCCGGCATCAATTACAAACAGCATGGTCTTCATGATTAGCGCAGGGAAGCTGGGTTGTCAACGGCTACATCCCTTGCTTGAATGCTTCAAGCCGGGTAATAATCCGTGTGGTAATACCATAAATAGCTGACAACGGCCGCCAAAGGAGGCGTTATGATCGAAATAATCCAGCCAAGGGTTCTAAAAGGCTTCAGAGATTTCATGCCCGAGGCTGAATCTGAACGCGCAGCACTGACAGAGGTCCTGACGAAGGTGTTCAGGAGTTTCGGATTTGTGCCGATCGATACGCCGGTGCTCGAGTATGCTGAAATCCTGCTCGGTAAGGCAGGAGGCGAGACGGAAAAACAGGTATACCGCTTTACAGACCATGGTGGCCGTGATGTTGCCATGCGATTTGACCTTACTGTTCCCTTTGCCCGCTTCATGGCAGAACATTATGGGGAACTGTACCTGCCCTTCAAGCGGTATCATCTGGCCAAGGTCTGGCGTGGTGAAAATACCCAGAGAGGTCGTTACCGTGAATTCATGCAGTGTGATGTTGACATTGTAGGGGTTGATTCAGCCGCCGCGGATTTTGAAATACTTGCGGTTATACGCCAGGCTATGGAGACCTTGGGTGTGCCGGATTCTACAGTTCACCTGAGTCACCGGGGTGTCTTCAATCGCTTCCTTGCCCGCGCAGGCATTGCCGAGCGCTCGGTGGAAGTCTTGCGAATCGTTGACAAACTATCGAAGATCGGAGTCGATGAAACCAAAGCCCAGTTGACGGTTATTGCAGGGGGGAAGGCAGCGGAAGAGCTTCTGGAGTTCATTGCTGGCGGAGAAGCCTTCAACGCAACCCTGGAACGTATCACCCGCCTGGCTGGCGGACCTAACCCGGATTCCGACAGGCTGGCAGAAATCCATGCCATGGCAGAGGCCTGCAGCATAGGGGACAGAGTGCAGTTGGCTCCATCTATAACACGTGGGCTGGATTATTATACGGGAGTTGTCTTCGAAACCTTCCTGGATGCCATGCCTGAAATCGGATCTGTCTGCTCAGGTGGCCGGTACAATGATCTTGCGTCATTGTACACAAACCAGAGGCTTCCCGGAGTAGGAACCAGTGTAGGCCTTGATCGCCTGCTCGCAGCCCTGAATGCCATGGGCAGGAAAAATCAGGTGGCAGCTTCGGTGCAGGCAGTGATCTTCAATCTTGAAAACAGTTTAATGACGGAATATCAGGCCGCAGCACACAGGCTGAGAACCCAGGGGATATCATGTGAAGTGTATACCGATCAGCGAAAACCTGGTCAGCAGTATACCTATGCTGACCGTAAGGGTGCGGCTTTTGCCATACTCCGTGGCAAGGAAGAGAAAGCCAAAGATATCTGGGTGCTCAAAAACATGAAGACCAGAGACAGTTCGGAGCATCCTGACTGTAAAGCCCTGGCATCCGCAATACTGGCTGCAGTCAGTCCAGCGTCGGAAGATTGAACTAGACGGGGTTTCGATATGATCCACTCTGTGAAACCACGACCCCAGGTTAAAAAATCTCGTAAAAAAAAAGGATGGATCAAAGTTTGCTCTATGTTTTCAGCCTTATTGATGTCTATCGTGGTTTCATGCGCGGTTAATACTCCCGGATTCGTCTCGACAAGCCATCGACTCATTGTGCTGGCCTCGGACGGCACAGGAGCACGTGAAGAACGGCTGTCTTTTTTTGCGTCCCTAAGGGACCAGGATGGTATAGGAGATATCGACTACCTGTATGTCATCCACGATGAATCGGAATTGTCCTGGACCCTTACCCTGGACAATTGGATACGCAGGGATGAGGGCGATGCGATCTGGCTGGGGTCGAATGGACTGGAACCCGGAGATGGCGGGTTGATGCCCAGGGGAAGGTACAGGGCTGTTGTTGTGGACAAGGCGGGCGAACGGGATGAGCGGATCTTCAACTTGAGTGCTCCTGTTACGAAGGACTATTCTCTCCCGGCAATCCGTCTTGCCGGCAATCAATTGACCCTTGATTCTCCATACCAGGTTAACACCTTGTTCTTTCTGGATCCAGCGGAGAATCCGGTCAAGACAGTCGGGATAAATCCGGGTACGACTTCTCTCGATGCCCTTTGGGGGGATGCTTCATGGCGGACAGCCGCCTATACCATACGCGCCTACGGTTTTGATCCAAAGGCCGAGACTGGATTTTTCTCATGGAACATTCGTTTGAACGGCTGACAACCCCTGGTCAGGATGGCAAGCAGAGTCCCAGGAGTTATGTGTTGCGGGCTGGCCACATGACTGACAAGCAGAAGGATGCATTACAGAGGTTTTATGAGAAATATGGCATACCTTGGGAACCTGGCAGGATTGTAAATGCTCTGTCCCTCTTCGGACCAAGGATGATCGGATCTTTCATTGTCGAAATCGGTTTTGGCATGGGAGACGCGACCGCAAATATTGCCGAAGCTTTGCCAGCCACGGGATTCTTCGGGATAGAAGTCCATGCTCCGGGAGTTGGCCAGATGTTGCTTGAGATCGAGCGTAGGGGACTGAAAAATCTCAAGATCTGCCGTCATGATGCAATGGAAGTGGTTGAGTCGATGCTTGCACCAGATAGTGTTGATGGTTTTCATGTCTTCTTTCCCGATCCTTGGCCTAAGAAGAAGCATCACAAGCGACGCATCATGCGCCAGGATTTCGTGCGTTTCATGGCCCGCCGTTTAAAACCCAGTGGTTACCTCTATTTTGTGACCGATTGGGAAGAGTATGCGGAGGCAACCCTTGAGGTTCTCCGGTCAGAGACACTGTTGGTAAATACCTACGAGGTCTGGGCTGACCGGGAATCATGGCGGCCGATAACCAAATTCGAAAAACGGGCGGCTGACGAAGGCCGTACAGTGCGGGAACTGATCTTCAGGCGGATATGAGACACTAGGCTCTATCCCCCAGTTGTCCGTGCCTGGTCGTAAAAGCCCTGTCCCTCAACACTTCTTCGGAAAACCCAAGCATGGAAGGCGATCAAATCATTCAGGGAGGGCTCAGGCGAAGAATGCTGACAGTTTCCTGTAAAGCTGACTGACCTTCTCCTTCTGTTCTGGAGTAGCGGTTTCTGCCACTTCGTCCACCAAGGATTCCAGGCTGGCCAGGCTTTCATTGAGTGCGGTGTGGAAACCCCGTGAGACCCTGAACCAATACGATCCATCACTGTCTGTGAAGAGGGCGACAAAACCCAGTTCGGGATGTTTTGGTTTCCAGTAAGACGCCTGAAGCACATGGTCAAGGACAGAGACCAATCCAGAGAGGTCATCATGAACGCTCAACTGCTTCTTCCGTGGCCAGTCACGCTTGATATCTTCATCCGGGTTCAGCCAGTGGGCTATCCTGATGATGGTTTCAAGTTTCTCGCCATCCATAAGGCGCTTGTTGCCGATGGTAATTACCCCAAGCATGCCTTTGAAGGCTCCCGCCTCATCTACGGTGAAACCATCTCTGGCCTTCTTGAACCTGTCCCAGTCCAGAAGAGCTTTTTTGCGCTTCTTTTCCTGCACCAGGTCGAATATTTCACCACCTATCTTGATCCGGTTGGTAAAATCCCTGGCTGGACTCGCCGCCCAATGCAAACCAGCCGCACGGGTTTCCCTACCCCGGGGTTCTTTTATTGGTTGTGTAGCTGGTTTATGTTTGATGAAAGCCTCGGCTACAAGCGGGGATATCCTGGCCAGCATGCGGCGGGTCAGAGGTGACACACTCATGGCGTACATACGCGTAGTGCGGACTATCTCACCGGCTACGATGAAATCGGGATTTTCGCGATACATCACCGAGCCGGGGTGGATCTGGACCTTTTCGGCTGTGAGGGTACTGAACAAACCGCGGTCCTGTCTGGCGCAGACGAACTGAATCAGCCCTCGGCTGACCGCGCATAAATAATCCTCGGAACTTCCACCGGAAGATATCGGCACACCTAGTTCATGGACGATCATTTCGATCTGTTCCTTTATGCGCAGAATTTCAAGCATCGTCCTTTCATCCAGATAGCTGTGCTCACAGAATTTGGTCTTGTGCCTGGCATCCTTGAAAGCTTTGTACATACGAAGGTACGAGACAAAATCGCCAGCTGGATCCCTGAAGGCATGGTGAGCCTTCCTGGCTTCCATTTCTTCTCCAGGAGGAAGGATATATGGACTCTGGGTAGAAAGGAAAGCCGATGCTATCAACACCTCTTCCAACACATCCGGATATTTCATGATTGCCTCGACTATCATCCGTGACAGGCGGGGCAATAGAGGAAAGGCACACATCATCTGGCCGACCGTTGAGAGGGTGCGGTCGGGATTGAGGGCTTCCAGGAGGTTGAGAATGTCCATGGCCCCGAGGATGCCAGACCGTGGCGGCTTGGAGATGAAGTCAAAACGCTCGAAATCTGTGATACCCAGTTCTGCCATCCGAAGAACTACCTCTGACAGGTCAGTCCGGTAAATTTCTTCCATGGTGAAAAGTGAACGATTCTCGAAGTCATCGCGACTATACAAGCGATAGCAGAAGCCCGGAGCGGTGCGCCCTGCCCTGCCCTTGCGTTGATTGCATGAGGCTTTGGAGATCGGTACCTGAACCAGACTCGCTGTGTAAGTTTTAGGATTGTAGAAGTTGAGCTTGGCTTGGCCGGAGTCGATTACACTGGTGACTCCGTCTATAGTCACACTTGTTTCGGCAATGTTTGTCGAAATGATGATCTTCCGCTTGCCCAGCGGAGCCTTGTCGAACACTCGTTCCTGTTCGTCCTTTCCCAGCCTTGCATATAGTGGCACAATATGGATACGGTTTCTTGATTCCGAAAAAGCCAGCCGTTGCATGCAGTCCTTGATGGCCCGCTCGCCGGGAAGGAAGACGAGTATGTCGCCATCCCGCTTGTCTCCGATGACCCGGTTGATGATCTGTTCGATTTTATCAGTCAACGCGTCGGGATTGCCTTCCACTGTCGGTGGTTCCCACACTATGGCCACTGGATAGACCTGGGTTTCGATCTTGACTACTGGGCAATCACCGAAATATGCACTAAAAACCTCAGCGTTTATGGTTGCCGAAGATATGATAACCTTGAACTCCGGTCTGGCTTCAAGAACCCGCTTCAGAAGTCCAAGGATGAAATCAATGTTCAGGCTGCGTTCGTGGGCTTCGTCCACCATAATCACCGAATACCGGGACAGGGATGGATCCAACTTCATTTCCTGCAGCAGGATACCGTCAGTCATGATCTTGACCACAGTGGACTGGTCGGTCCTGTCCTCGAAGCGCATCTTGTAACCGATGAGTCCTGGCATGGGAACGCCCATCTGCTTTGCGATGAACTCGCTTACCGATAGGGCTGCAATACGCCGTGGCTGTGTAACCCCAATAATACCATTGGTTGAATAACCGGCCTCGTGCAGTATGACCGGAATCTGAGTCGTCTTGACTGATCCAGTTGGGCTTTCGACCACGATGACCTGATTACCTTTTAGTGCATCGAGTATGCGCGATTTCTGTTCGTATACAGGTAGCTTTCTGGGATCCATGGCTCTATTGTATCCGATTCTGCCCAGCAGGGACAGAGCTCAGCAGTTTGGGCAACTCCAAGCCGTACGTACGTATTGACCATGCTCCTTCACCTTCGTATTATATTTGAGCCGGGGTGGTCGGGATGTTCCGTTGGAATGTACCCGATCTGAGAACAGACCCGAAGAACCTGATCCGGATAATCCCGGCGGAGGGAGACACATGAATACCTGTCTCTTTGTCAAAACGAAGCAACCACATACTTGTTGTGTCTTCATCGTGATCCTTGCTTTTGTTTCTTCACTCTTCCTATTGACTGCAATATCATGCAGTCCCAAGGATAAAGTGGATGGAAACAAGGTATTGGTAATCTATGCCTATGATTCCTTTGTATCCCAATGGGGTCCAGGTCCGGTGGTTATACCTCTTTTCGAGGAAGCCACGGGGATCAAAGTAGAGTTGATCGGGGCCGGGGATACAGGCCAGGTATTGGCCAGGGTCATCGATGAAAAAAAAGCTCCAAAGACAGATATCATAATTGGAATAGACAACCATTTGCTGCCCAAAGCCATTTCAGCCGATGTCCTTGAACCATACAAGCCTGTCGGAGCTTCCGGTATAGCCCCCGAACTGGTCTTTGATGATGAATGGCGACTGACTCCCTTTGATTGGAGTACCTTTGCAATAATCTGGGATTCAGAGCAGCTTGCAGTGCCGCCCTCGTCGTTGGAAGATCTGGCAAAAGCTGAATATAGCAAAAAGCTCATCTTGATGGATCCACGTACTTCAACGCCCGGTCTTGGTTTTCTTGCCTGGACGAAGGCAGTGTATGGTGATGAGCTTGCAGCATACTGGAAACGCCTTGCACCATCGGTACTGGCCATGGCTCCTGGTTGGGACACCGGGTATGGTTTGTTCACACGTGGAGAAGCCCCCCTGGTCCTTTCGTACACAACCAGCCCGGCCTATCATGCCGAATATGAGACAGCTGGTCGGTATCGTGCACTGGAGTTTCCCGAAGGCCATCCGGTTCAGATCGAAGGTGCCGGTATTGTCAAAGGTGCAAAAAACAGGCAGGCAGCAGAAGCATTTATAGATTTTATGCTCAGCCCTGATTTCCAGAATGCCATTCCACTGACCAACTGGATGTATCCGGTGATTGCTACGACCGTGCTGCCTGACAGTTTTGCTTATGCCCCAAAACCTGCCAAGACACTGCTGATAGATCCAGAGTCCCTCCATGGGTTGGACAGACAGGCTTTGGATGCCTTCAGTTCTCCATGAGTCCTTTCAGACGTGCCGGTATCAGGACACAATTGAATGCAGGGAGGAGCATACTGTTCCTGATCCCCCTTGTTCTGGTTGCCGTTCCCCTTCTGGCCGCCTTCTCTCCGTTGTTCCATGGGGGCCCTATGACAAATCTGTCAAAAGCCCTTTCTGAACCTCGTTTCATCCGGTCTTTCGTATACGGACTCTCGCAGGCCAGCGTCAGCACCCTGCTGGCGCTGGCTATAGGCCTGCCGGGGGCATACCTGATGGCACTCAAGCGCTTTCCGGGGAAGAGACTTCTCGGAGCCCTGAGCTCTGTCCCTTTCTGCGTACCGCCACTGATT
>MIBM01000410.1:0-3681 GCA_001830645.1 Spirochaetes bacterium RIFOXYC1_FULL_54_7 | reverse complement strand
CGGGAGAAATGGATGGCTAAATGCAGTCTTGATGGAAATTTTCGGTTTTGAGACGCCTCCTTCTACATTTCTGTATTCTTTTGCTGGTATTGTACTTACCCATGGATTTTACAATTTCCCTCTTGTGCTCCGAATGGTAGGAGATGCCTGGTCTATGACGCCTGAAAGTCACGAAGAGGCAGCTTCATTGCTTGGTGCCAGCAAATTCAGGGTGTTTCTGACAGTAACCCTACCATCCATAGCACCATCACTGGGGGCGGCAGCTTCTCTGGTTTTTCTTTTGTGCTTTTTTAGTTTTGTCATAGTGCTGCTGTTTGGCGGACCAGGGGTCGCGACTCCTGAAGTGGAAATATACCGGGCTGCACGATTCGAATTTGACCGCCCTCTAGCTAGTACTTTTGCATTGGCCGAGACATTGATAGCACTTTTGGTTCTATGGCTGTATGCAACCTTTGAAAAGAAGGCCTCGATTGAGCGTATCGATTCCGTGCGGCCCAGAATAACAAGTACGATCAGCTCTATGGGTGGACAGCTGGTTGCTGTCCTTTATGGTGCCTTCATACTTATATTTTTCATAGGTCCGTTGGCTTCGATCGTCGTTGAGTCCTTCTCCGTACGTAATCGCGCCTATGGTGTCGGGACTATCGGCATCGGAAACTATATCGAATTATTTCAGAGTAAAGGGTTCCCGGCAATCATGGGAAATACGATCTGGCTCGGACTGGCATCAGCTGGCCTGGCAAGTGCGGCTGGCTTCATGTTTGCAATCGGGCTGAAAAACCATCGATCCCCTTTTCTGGCAAGAGTATTGCCCATGTTGCCACTGGCTGTTTCAGGTATAGTGCTTGCTTATGGTTGGAGCAGGATGCTTGGTGGTGGATCGGCACTGGCCGTGGTATCGGTTCAAGCCGTTTCGTCTTATCCGTTCATCTTGCGTGCTATTCAGAGTTCGGTTGGACTTTCTGATGAGCGTTATGCTGAGGCCGCACAAACCTTGGGATCATCCAGACTTGGCGCGATAGTGCGCATACGCCTGCCACTGGCTTTGCCTTCCCTGTTGTCTGGTTTTTCATTCGCTTTTGCCATAAGCGCTGGTGATGCCAATGCCCTTATAATTGCGCCGGTAACCGGGCTTGAAACGCTGGCGCTCAACCTGTTTCATCTGGCTGGAGCATATCGATTCAACGAAGCCTGTGCCACTTCTGTTTTATTGGCCGCGCTCACCGGTTTCGTTTTTTTCATGAAGGATTCCTATAATGGTAGCTCTTGAACTGGAAGGTCTGACGAAAGAATGGCCAGCTATGAAGATCCGAGTGGATCTGAAGGTGGAAGCTGGCAGTCTTATGGCTTTGGCTGGTCCATCTGGCTGTGGAAAAAGCACAGTTCTCAGGATGATAGCCGGACTCTGTCACCCGGATTCTGGCTTAGTCAGGATCGGTGGAAACAATGTCACAGCTCTGTCCCCTCGAGACCGGGAAGTAGGAATGGTATTTCAGGATTATGCATTGTTTCCACACTTGGATGTGCTATCGAATGTTGCATATGGTCTGACTATTCGTGGGGTTCCCCGAAAAACCCGTGAAGCTCAGGCCATCGATATCCTGGAGTCTGTCGGAATGCATAGTTTTTCCAAACGCCGCCCCCATGAATTATCTGGTGGCGAGAGACAACGTGTCGCTTTGGCACGTACAATAGCGACCAGACCTAGAGTGGTTCTTTTTGATGAACCCCTTTCATCGCTGGATACTGTGCTGAGAAAGCATCTCCGATCCGAAATTAGTACACATCAAAAACGATTCGGATTGACAGCCATATATGTTACTCATGACCTGGAAGAGGCAATGGCCATGGCTGACAACATTGCAGTTATGGATGGTGGTTCAATTCTTCAATGTACAACGCCTATAGAGTTGTGGAGTAAACCGGCAAGTGAGGCAGTAGCCCGGTTCCTTGGGAATGGTCCATGTTTGCCTATTCTTCGCTTTGAATCATCAGGGAAGGAATTGGTCGCAATTACAGCTACCGGACGATTTGGGTTCCAGGCTGGGATAGTCCGATCCTGGGGTCAGAGCATCGAACACCTGATGGATATTGAGTCGTCAGCTACTACTTTGTCCCCCAATATGGCAAATGCTTGTATATTTTTTGAGAGGACATTGGCCAGACCGGTGTCTTATGAAGAATTTATTCATCTCAACCTCCAATGTGGTTATGGACTATTCAGTGCTACCTGCATAAGGACTGATTTTGCAGGCGATGCCATTGATTGCTTGATGGAGGCTGGCCAGAAGAATATTTCTCTGCGATTGGCACCAGAAAATGCACCTGCCCAAGGCGAGCATGTACATTTTATTGTAAAGACCGAAAAGATTCGAATAGTACCCGCTGATTGATTGGATATGAATATTCGGCAATTTTCTGAATATTCAGGATTAAGCGCATGCGAAGAGGATCCTGTCGCCGTTATCCAAGTATGCGACAACCAAGGATTATCAAACCAAGCACGATCTACAACGTTACATCCGTGCCAACAAGCTGACAGGACATGTTTGGGGAGAGAGGTTCTTTTCACATGTTGTTGCAGGAATGCAGGAATTCTGTAAGACCTTCACATACATCGATCAGAATCCAGTAAGGGCACGATTGGTGGTACAAGCCCAGGCTTGGCTTTATGGCGGATTATGGCATCATAAAGTAGGACGCTATAGCATTGTTGAGATAGCGTCTGAGTTCATCAGATCCCATTTCCCGGAACATATGGAGCTAGTTGTCAAACCGCATGACCATATTCTTTGAGTTTGTTCAGGAGAGTACGCCTGGTTATACCCAGTTCAAAGGCACTGACTTCCCGTTTGCCATTATTTCGTTCAAGGGCTGCCAGAATAGCGCGTTTTTCGAGTTCGCCAAGACTAAAAACCTTGCCATCAACATCCCTAAAGGGATCTTTAGGGATGACTGGATGATCATTTGCTTCAGTAGATTTGACATTCACTGAAGTGGATCCTTTTACTGAAGCAGTCCCCGACCCGAGTTGAAAATCCGAAGCTGTTAACTCTGTCCCTTCTGACAGTATTATTGCCCGTTCCACCGCATTCTGAAGTTCCCGGACATTACCAGGAAAATCATATGATGTGATTAGGGACAGAGCCCCATCAGAAAGACGCATACCTCGGCGGCCCATTCGTGGAGCCAGCAAGGCAACAAAATGCTTGACTAGGGACAGAGCATCGCCAGGGCGTTCTCGCAACGGGGGAAGACGAATTCTGACAACATTTATCCGATAGTATAGATCCTCACGGAAGGTGCCTTGCTGTACCATGGTTTCAAGATTGCGGTTGGTGGCTGCTACAATGCGGGAATCAACGGGAATTCCTTTGATTCCGCCAAGCCTGGTAACTTTCTTTTCCTGAAGGGCTCGGAGGATTTTAACTTGCATATTCTGTGGCATCTCCCCGATTTCATCAAGAAAAAGGGTTCCCCCATCAGCTAGCTCAAACAAGCCACGTTTCCGGTCAGAAGCGCCTGTATATGCACCTTTTTCGTAACCAAATAGTTCGCTTTCCATAAGGGTTTCAGGAATAGCCCCAAGATTGACCGCGACGAAGGCTCCCTGCCTGCCTGATTTCTCATGGATAAGCCTTGCTGCGACTTCCTTACCTGTACCGCTTTCTCCGCTGATGA
>MIBM01000409.1:4735-8003 GCA_001830645.1 Spirochaetes bacterium RIFOXYC1_FULL_54_7 | reverse complement strand
GAGCCCTGCCATGGCCTGGATGAGGCCCAGCGTAGCTTCGTGCTGTCCCTGCTGGCTGCCATAGCCAGGCGCGGCCAGTCCACCATGATCCACGTTACCCATGACCCGGATGAGGTACAGTCCTTCGAGACCCAGGTGCTGGAGCTGAAGCCGGAGCAGTCACCGATGTGGGTTATTCTGGGAGGAGATGGCCGGTAAGCTCCAGATTGATCAGATGTGACCAGTCCGCCTCCTGGCGGCCAGTACATTTGTGTTGTGGCCAGGAACAATGACTCAGGGTGGGGTACTGGTGAAATAGTGGTACTCATAGTGCTGGTGAGGCAAAACCCCTGGTCACGGCTTTCATGACCCCGTCCTTCGAACCAAACCAATCCACTGTCTGCCTGTCCGGACCTTCGTAACACTGGTATATCTGGACCACCTGAACAGAAAGCTGGCTGGTCGTATTCTCCAGCAGCACCTTAATGGGAAATTAACGTTATTTATTATGAAATAGAGAAATTAGAGAATAATGAAGGATTATATTGATTTACTCAGGCTCATTCAAAAGTCGGTTACTACGGGAAGAGCCTCTTGCAGCATTATTATCAAAGTTCCATGTAAATACATATATTACCAATAGATGTAAAGAATACAACTTAGTATTCAAGACCGTGTTTTCCAAAAATCAAGATGTTTAAACTCACCTCTTCTTTTTCTACTTTTTATCATTGACAGCAAATAAGTATGGCTGTATATTAACGTTAATATTATGGCAGGGTCATTAAAGGAACTATCGGAATTAAGTGGTTACTCAATGAATACCGTATCCCGGGCGCTGAGGGATGAGGATGATGTAAAGCCGGAGACAAAGGCCGCCATCCGCAACCTTGCCCAGCAAATGGGGTATACACCAAATCGTGTAGCTAAGAGCCTTCGACTAGGAAAGACTAACACCATCGGTGTCGTCTCTGCCGACTCGGCCAATCCGTTTTTTGCCGAAGTCATTATCGGTATAGAGGACGCGGCCAGATCGCGAAATCATCACATGCTGCTGGTCAATACAGAGGAAGATCCCGCGAGGGAACTTGAAGCGATAGAGGTACTATTAGGAAGGCAGGTCGATGGTCTCCTCCTGATACCGGTTTGTGGTGAGCGTAATAACAGTGAATACCTGAAGACCCTTTCCATACCCTTTGAACTCATCGGACGCTGGCTCCCAGGATTGGAAGAACACTCAGTACTTACCGATGAATATGAAAAAGCGAATGAAATTACTTCGCTGTTCGCAAAGAACGGTCACCGGGATATCCTGCATCTTTCAGGTCCGACCTTCGTCAGCGGTTCGCTTGATCGACTTCGAGGCTATCGCGACGCGCTTGAGGAAGCGGGTATCCCCTTCCGCGATAATCTCGTCGTAATGACAGATGGACATGCCGAAGACGGATACCATAAAACCTACGAGGCGATACAGAGTGAACTTAATTTCACTGCTATTTTTTCATTCAACGACCTGGTAGCGGTCGGGGCTTTGCGTGCGCTCAAAGAATGCGGATATCGAGTGCCGAAGGACGTGGAGGTCATTGGCTTCGATGACCTGGATTATTCGCGTTTCCTGCATCTAAGCCTGAGTTCCGTGAGAATTCCTAAACAGCAATTGGGACGAGTCGCGTTCGAGGAACTGTATGAACACATGCGGGATAAGAGCAAAACCTACGGCCGGAGGACGCTTGAGTCTCGTATTATGTTCCGTGAAACGACTCTGTTCGATTGACGGCCCGCTTGGCTTGAAAATCGTGGCGGACCAGGAAAGCGATGCGCAAGGCGCGTTACGTTATCCAGTCGAGTATTATTTTTCCAGGAGGTGAAACATGAAGAGAGGAAGTATGGCGACCTTCGTCATTCTGCTTATGGCGGCGACCCAGCTTTTTGCTGCAGGCACTAAAGAAGTAAGCGTGAAACCGATCGAGGTACAATTCTGGTCACTATTCACCGGTGGTGACGGTGAATTTTTCGACGCGATGGTCAAGGAGTTCAACGCTTCCCAAAATGAAGTAGTGATGAAAACCGATACGGTAAAATTCACCGACTACTACACAAAACTAACGGCGGCCCTCGCCGCCAAAACGGCGCCGGATATTGTTGTCGTACATCAGAGTCAGCTTGTGAACTACGTCCCGAACAAGGTTTTCGTCCCGCTTGATTCGTATCTCAAGAAAGCTGGAGTAGCGCTTTCGGATTTTGAGGAGAAACCGCTTGCCGGTTGTACCTTTGAAGGCAATATCTATGCGGTGCCCCTGGACGTTCATCCCCTCATTATGTATTACAACAAGGATCTCTTCGCGAAGGCTGGGATCAACGGATTGCCACAAAGCCTCGGCGAACTCGTCGCGGCGGCCAAGGCCATCAGGGATAAAACCGGAGCCATCGGTATCGCGGCGGACAATACGACCGCAACCTACAAAGCGTACACCCTCACCCGCATGTTTATGTCATTCCTCGCGCAACAGGATGGTTCCCTGCTCAATGCGGACAACACAAGTGCCGCATTCAACAACATAGCCGGAGAAAAAGCGCTCAAAGCACTGATTGATTTTGCCAATGCAGACGGCGTCTTGCCCAAAGGTTTGGACTACGACTCATCGGTCGCGGATTTCAAGCTCGGCAAAGCGGGCATCCATTTCAATGGTGTGTGGGCGACCGGAGCCTTCGAGCAGCAGTCGGATCTTTCCTTCGGAGCGGTTCCGTTCCCGGCCGCTTTCGGGAAAAGCGCGAGTTGGGCTGATTCGCATACCTTCGCGGTGCCGGTCCAGAAAGAGATGGATGAAACGAAAGTTCTTGCCGCCGCAAAATTCATTGATTGGATGACCGGACATGCTGAACTCTGGGCCAAAGCCGGTCACGTTCCGACCCGAAAATCGGTTGTCGCGAAGGCTGAATTCAAGAATCTTCCTTATCGAAAGGATTACGCCAACGCGGTAAAGGGCGTCGTCGCCCCCCCCGCGACCGCGAAATGGGGTCAGATCTACGACGTGCTTTCCGATCTTCTGGAAGCGGCCGTAGCCAAAAACGAGAATTCAAAAGATGCTTTGCGCGTTATGGAAGAAAAAGTAAACGCGATACTGAAATAGTGTGTCGTGATCCGCCCGGTACTCCTGGGGTATCGGGCGGATCGTAGTAATGAGACCGAATCGAATCCCGAGGTTATTATGCGACACAAGGTCCGAGACGCGGTGCTTTTCGCCTTACCGTTTCTAATCATCTATATTGTGTTTCTTGTATTTCCGAT
>MIBM01000409.1:0-4679 GCA_001830645.1 Spirochaetes bacterium RIFOXYC1_FULL_54_7 | reverse complement strand
GATATCAGACGAAGACTTCCGCAGATCCCTATTCAACACCGTAAAATTCGTCCTGATGTCCACTCCAAGCATAATAGCTGCGGGATTCTTCATGGCCTTGATGACTATACGCGCAGGTAAACTCAACAGAACCGCGGAAGCTGTGTTCTTCATGCCCTACGTCTTTTCCACAACTGTGGTTGGAACTTTATGGGCCTGGCTCTTCCAGAAAAACTATGGGCTCTTCAACCAGATCGGGAAGACCATGGGATTCCCTCCTGTTGGATGGTTATCCGATCCGCGTCTTGCATTGCCGTCCATCGTTGTCGCCACTCTCTGGTGGACAGCGGGCTTCAATATGATTCTTTTCTCCGCCGGCATGAAACAAATCCCCGAAGAGGTGTACGAGTCGGCGCGAATGGACGGAGCCGGGAACTTCACCATCCTTACACGCATCACAATCCCTCTTCTCCGCGAAACGGGTGTGCTTGTGCTCGTCCTCCAGATAATCGCTTCGTTCAAGGTCTTCGGACAGTCTTATGTCATGACCGGAGGGGGGCCGTACGGAACAACGCGCGTTCTCGTCCAGTATATGTACGAGACAGGATTCAATTATTTCAAGCTGGGATATGCATCCGCGATGTCGGTGGTTCTTTTCCTCGTCGTTCTGGCCGTATCGGCCATCCAGTTCGCCATTTTCAAGGAAAAGCGTCGATGAAAAATATGTTGAAAAAAACCACCCTGGGCTTGCTCGGTCTTCTATGGATTGCACCTCTCCTGTGGCTTGTCATAACATCCTTGAAACTCGAGAAGGACGTCGTGGTCGATCGTCTGGTGCTTTTCACCGCCGCACCGACAGTGGTCAATTACGTCAAAGCCTTTGTACACACAAAATTGGCATACTGGCTTTTTAATTCTGTTTTTGTTTCCACCGTATCGACCGTTCTTGTTCTAGCCCTGGATTCCGCGATCGCCTTTGCTTTGTCCCGAATCCAGTTCCGTGGGAGAAGAGCCCTTTTTATTTTTGTTTTGGCTGGGATGATGATACCGTTTGAGGCCATAGTCATCCAACTATACCTTCTGTTCAATGCCTTGGGTCTCATCAACACCCTGAGCGCCATGATCATTCCACGCTTGGCGATGCCCACAGGAGTCTTTATTCTGACACAGTTTTTCAAAGGGATTCCCGTGGCTCTTGAGGAAGCGGCGTACATCGATGGCGCAGGCAGATGGACAATCTTCAGAAAAATTATATTGCCCCTCGGCCAATCGGCACTTGTCACGGTCATGATACTCTCATTCATAAACTCGTGGAATGACTTCCTTTGGCCCCTCATCGCCGCTTCCGAGACGATGAAATACACGGTCACGGTTGGTATAGCGAATTTTCAAGGTACCCACGGCACGGAATACTCGCTTGTCATGGCAGGCGCGGTAATCGCTTCCGCACCGCAAATTCTCATGTTCCTCCTGTTCAGGAACCATATAGTAAAAGGTATCGCATTAACGGGAATAAAAGGATAATTCAACAATGAAGCAGACAGACCTCCTGGATTTCGTTATGGATGACAATATCTATGCCTCACACCCTTCGCCGAACTGGGCTCGCAGGAATTGGATATCCCTAAACGGTGAATGGAGCCTTGCCAGCGGGGGGAAATCCGGAACCGTTATAGTACCCTTTTCGATCGGAACCCCCGCTTCCCGTACGCCCTACAGAGACCGGGGGCTCTTTGTCTATTCCCGGACATTCGACATCCCCGTCCACTCACCGAAGAAAAGCTACCTTTTGCATATAGGAGCATCTGATTACCAAACTACGGTTGTCTTGAACGGACACGTATTGGGCAGTCATACGGGGGGATATTCCTCATTTTCTTTCGAAATCGGGGAATGGCTCCAGGCGGCCGATAACCGGTTGGAACTTAGAGTCCGCGATTCGCGCAGTATGGAACAAGTCCGCGGGAAACAGACGTTTTTATCCCGTCCTTTCTATGTATGGTACACGGGAACCACCGGTATTTGGCAGCCCGTATGGATCGAGGAAACCGGACCGCGATATCTGGAACGCGCATCCGCCCGCGCCGATTTTACTCAGAAGATGATTTTTTTTTCTGCCACTTCGTCTCTGGCGTCGGGAAAAGTACACAATACCGGAATAACCCAAACAAGCGAAGGGGCCCAACACCTCACCATCGACATGATTTCATCTGATAGGACCACCTTTTGTGTTGAGGCCTTGCCGACGCGATCGGACGATCTGAAGGAGACGACTTTCCGTGTTGAAATCCCTTTCGACGCGATCAAACTTGACTTTTGGTCCCCGGAACGCCCTTTTCTTTATAAATTGCGTTTCACGCTCTACTTGGGAACCGAAAAAACTGATGAAGTGGAAAGCTACGCCGGCTTTAGAAGCCTTGACTGGAGCGGAAAGAAATTCCGCATCAACGGGAAACCGCAATACCTGCGTATGGTGCTAGTCCAAGGTTATTACCCGGAAGGCGGGTATACGCCTCTCTCCTATCAAACCATGGCGGCGGATATCAGGTCGATCAAGGATATGGGATACAATGGAGCCCGATTGCATCAGAAGATCGAAAGTCCCTACTTCCACTACCTATGCGATCGATTCGGACTCCTGACAAGCTATGAAATGCCGTCTTTTTACCGAGGTAGCCAGAAAGCGTTCCACGCGTATGAAAGCGAATTACGTGAAATTGTAGCCCGGGATTCCATGCACCCTTCGGCCGTCATGTGGATGCTTTTCAATGAAACCTGGGGTATATGGGGGTTATACGGGCGGAAATCTAAAACCCGCAGATTCGTGCTGGACATGGTAAACCTTGTTAAAAAATTGGACCCTGAACGTCCCGTTATCGACAACAGCGGATGGGAACACCTCAAGACAGATATTTTAGACTTCCATCACTACTTGCAGACCAGCGCTCTCGCCCGGGAAGCTTATGCGGATATTGCCCGTGGCAATAACAAACGGCTTCATGGATTCTCCATCCTTCGAGTAATCCTCTTCTACCTTCTGGACAAAGTGAATACGGAGACGCGCGCTGTTTTTCTTGATCAACACGTAGTTGCGGAAGACGCGCCTTTCCTTCTTAGCGAGTATGGTGGATTCGGATGGTACAAGAACTCCGAAGGAGCATCGGTTGTGGACAGTATCGAACGCTATACCCGTGATTGTGTTGAGTCCGGTATTTTCTGCGGCTATTGCCTCACCCAACTGTATGATGTGGAAGGTGAAGTTAACGGGCTCCTCACAGCTGACCGCAATCCGAAAGTTGATCCCCAGCAAATAAAAGCCATAAACAAAATATGACTCACTTTCGTGTTATCGCGGATTTGCCCTTTGGCGTGGATTACGTGGTCAGGTATTACGGGAACCTGAATATATTCTGTAGCTCCATAGCTCTGGGTTATACGGTGTCGGAGATCAATTCGGCACTTCCGCACTGGCTATCTGAAACTCTTCGCATTTGCCGATAGCCAGTCCCTGAGCCCGGGCAGGGTGGCAGCCACCAGGTCCATGAGTTCGGTTGCCATCTCCGGGAGATATCGGCCGAGTATGAAGTCTACAAGTGGACGGTCGATTTCATCATCCATGATGGCTCCACAGAATTCCTGGTAGTTGCATACTACGCCCTCCTTGCTGGTGTCCGGCTCGGTTTTGCCGGGTAGCAGGATGTGCTTGAGTGAATTCTCGGTTCTGGGTTCTTCCCGGAATAGGTACAACAGGTCCAGCATGGCGGTAAACCGGTCTTCCTGGTCATCTGTCAGAATTTGCGGGATGATCTCCTGCAGGTCCCGGCGTCGCAGGGCTACTATCTTCTTGTACTTGCTTCGCCCTTCGATGATACCGGCAACGAAATCGGACCAGATCTTGGCCTGCACTATGCTTGGTATGCCAAGCAGGGCTCCCAGCGGAGCAGTGGCTGTTGCCAGAGGCCAGGCCAGGATGCTCCTGAAGAAATTGGCTTTGACTACTTTCCTGTCAAAGCCCCGGAGGGTGTTGTGGGATGCCAGATACAGACCGTTTGAAAAGGAGATGAAAAGGAATTTGGTGGCCTCGAAGAGAACGCCTTGGGCAGGCAGGGGCCAGGCCAGGTCGAATCTCGCCTTGATGAAGCCAAGCAGGGGTACCGAGAAGCCTGTCCAGAAGAGCGATCTGGCTACGTTGTCTGTGTTGATGCTATGCAGGTTCCATTCGCTTAGTCGTGTACCCCTGCCAGCCACCAGATCGGCAATGGAGTTCCTGAAAGCGGTTATGAACATCCATAGCAAGGCATAGAAGGGACCTACGAACCGTTCGGCGACCACAAAGCCCGTCGCTGCATAGATGAAATTGACCAGTCCGGGATTGAGGTACCGGATGGCTCGTGCAGGCGGAATGCGGGCCCAATCGTTCTCGGCTTCATCGCCGATGAGGTTGATGGACCGGCTGTTTATTTTGCCCATACTCAGGATCGCAGGTGCCGAGGCGAGTCTATCCGGCGCTACAGGAGCACCCTTGGCTGCTACAAGAGCGGAAACAGTCGGAGGAAGGGCGACATGGCGTTTCTTGTACCTCTTTCGATACTTTCCTGTCAGCTTGTCTTCCCAGATGAAACCCATGCCCGGCACGGTTGGACTCCGGCCTGTCGCGTCGCTGCCGCAGACCGGTACTAAAGGCAGCAGGCCGCGGGCCT
>MIBM01000408.1:4605-6022 GCA_001830645.1 Spirochaetes bacterium RIFOXYC1_FULL_54_7 | reverse complement strand
GCCGCCGCGTTTTATGAAAAAGCCGGGCAACTTTCCACACATGCCGGAGCCATTGCTGAAAAATTACTAGCCAAGGGTGACTACGGTAATGCTGCTCTGTACTACGAGCAGAGTAAACCCGGGCCAAGACCAGTCGTATACGAACGCCTGGCTAACGGGTTTCTGAAAGCCGGTGATACCGAAAGAGCCGAAAGCTATTTCCTGAAGGCCGATGCCTATCCAAGCTACTATCTCGAACTGGCTGACGCATTCGCCTCTTCCGGGAATACGACCAAGGCTGATTATTATAAGAAGCTGTATAGGACTTTTATCTTTGACGAATTCGGTGCCCGGATAAACGATGATGGCAGTATTGTCATTAACCTTGAGCGGCTGGGCAAATCAGCACTGGAAAAATCCAAACAGGCTTTTCTTCAGGGTAACAACAACCTGATGGATGTCTATACAACGCTGGGCCAACTGTGCTCGATCCGCCTGCAGGATGACAATTATATCTGGGCAACAGCCCTGAAGTCAGCCCGGCTGGACACGGCTGTCCAGAAAGAATCAGGCCGCCGCCTATTGGAGAAAAGTCTGTTTACTCCAATGTCAAAAGCGATCGACAATTTGTTGCTTGATTCAATGATCAAGGCCGGTTCCGGTTTTTTATGGTCGTCGGTTGCAAACAACCTTGTACTGTATACCCGTATCTATAAAGCCAATATCACGCATTTATTATGCCGTATTCAGGAAGTGACCAAACCGGAATTGACCGCGGACAATATTTTTATCCGGGACATTGGCATTCTGGAACAAAATTTGGCAACCATCAACGGCAAAATATTCAGGGATGGTTCTTTTTTAGTCATCCAGAACAATTTCACCACTCGGGAAATTGGGTATCTTGAGGAATGCGAACGACGAATGAAGAATCTGGGAAAATACTTACCAGCTGTAACAGGTGAGTCCGGGACAAACGGTTGAACTTGCCCTGGAGCAGCGTCTAATAAACAACCCCAAGCAACGGCTTGGGGTTGTTTTTCCTTATTTTACAAGGAACTATCCATTGACCCGGACTGGAATCGAACCAGCGACCTATTGCTTAGGAGGCAATCGCTCTATCCAACTGAGCTACCGAGTCCCGACGGGACACATACTAGAGCGAAGGGGCGTGGATTGTCAACGGATTCGCCTGATCCCTGTCGGTGCCTGATTCCTGTTCCGGAAGTTCAGTCGCCGCTGCCGGGCAGTTTCTTCTGCTCCTCGGCCTCGGCGGCCAGGCGCTCAAGCTCTTCGAAGGGGTCACGGGTGGCCTCGTCATAGCCGGTCCTGAGGTCGGCCAGGTAGCCAGCCATTTCGGCAGCCTTACGCCTGATGGCCTGTATGGCCTGGTCATCAGCGGCTTCGGGCATGGCCTTCATCCTGGCCAGGTCGATCT
>MIBM01000408.1:0-4514 GCA_001830645.1 Spirochaetes bacterium RIFOXYC1_FULL_54_7 | reverse complement strand
ATCTTCACCTGCAGGTTTTCACGGTCCTTGTGCAGATCGGATACAGGTATGGAATTGACCAGGCCGTCTATCTCGTTAACGGAGTGGGTAAGGAGTTTAACCTGTTCGACGTAGCGGTCAAGGGTCGGGATCATGTCCTTGCCGAACTCGTCCGAGCCTTTGCCCTTCTTGATTTCCCTTACCAGATCGTCCCTGGCCGCAGCCGCCTCGGTATAAATCGATGCGTAGGGGCCCGCCCCACGAACGGCCTCGTTGCGGCCCTTCCCGGCACGGAACAGTTCCTTCCAGGAGTCCACGCCAAGCAGGCGGAACAGTTTCTTTTCCAGTCCCCGTTTGGTAACCGGGAAGGAGGCCAGGTGTCCCAGGAAACTCAGGGCCATGATCCCTGATGGAATAGCGGCCCAGAGGAAGCCAGGAGAGGTCAGGAGATTTATGGTGAACAGAAGGGGCGGTACGGACAGCATGCTTGCGGTATGCATGGCCATGCTGTCCTTGACCCGGTTCAGCTTCTTGTAGGTGTCCAGGGCTTCGGCTTCCATGGCCGGCATGCGTTCCAGTTCGGCTACCTTGGTCCTGCCCCGGACCAGGGCAAAGAAGTTGCTGACCACACCTGTACCCCAGGCCATGCTGACAATGGCCGCCCACATGAAACCTGGAGAGAAGGTGAGGTTGATGTACCACAACAGGGCGTTCACCCCGGCGAAGGAGATCAGGTTTCCAATGAAGCCGGAAGACGACTTCCTGGCCCTGTCTTCCACCTTGGTCTTGTAGCGGCCGAAGTCGGTCTCTATTTCTTCTGATCCAGGCTTGAAGTAATCCGAGCCTTTGAGCTCGGCATCCCACTTGCCGGTGCCCACCTCGGCTGAATGGCGGCGCAGTTCTTCCTTTATGGCCTGCTTCTCGTTGATGTAGCGTGGTTTACCCGACACATGGTGTTCTATGGAATCCACCGCTCGTTCGGCGTGGCGTTCTATCCGGGCGGCAAGGCCTTCCATCTTGCTGTCAAGGTCGCGTTGCCACCCGGCTCCCCGCACCTGCCCGTGGTACCCCACCCGGCTGTGGTTTTCTTGCTGCCTGGATTGTTCCTGCCAGTCGCCTACCTTGATTTCGATGGCCCTGGCTATGCTTTCCACGGCTCGGCCTATGTCCCTGGCAAGATCAGAGGAACCATCACCTGGGGCGCCGGACTTGCCCTGGCCTGCAGGTCCCGGCCCCGCAGGTCCCGGCCCCGCGGCTCCCGGGCCTGTGCCTCTCTGGCCGCCCTGTTGGCCGGCTCCTTCCGGGGAACTTCGTTTCACCAGGATGCCTTTGTCGGCCATGGTGGCTATGACTTCCTGGGCTTCAGCCCCGTATTCACCATAGCGCTCCAGGGCTTCGGCTACAGTCAGGCGCCGGCCCATGGTCCTGGTGTCCTCGAGTATGGCCTTGCGTATATCGTCCATGATGTTTTTTGCCGAATCCGGATCGTAGGAGTGTTCCATAATTATTCCCAGCATAAAGCAGACGTATCTCCGGGTCAACTGACTGGAAGTCTTTACCAGACCTGGTAAATGGGCTAGTCTTGGATACATGGTGGCGGGTCACCTTGGCGTGCCTGCATTTTGATTGGTCTCCAGGAGCTTTTCATGGATATAGACTACCGCAGCTCAGCTTTACTGGCAGTGGATGTCCAGAATGATTTCTGCCCAGGCGGAGCCTTGGCCATTGCCGATGGCGATGCGGTGGCTCCGGTTGTAAACCGCCTGGTTCCCTTGTTCCCGGTCCGGGTGGCAACCCAGGACTGGCACCCTGCCGGCCATGTCTCCTTTGCATCGGCCCATCCGGGCAAGGCACCGTATGATGCAGCGGAACCCGGAGCCGATGGCCGGGCTGCCACCCTGTGGCCGGATCACTGCGTCCAGGACAGCCAGGGAGCTGCCTTCCATCCACGGCTGGACGAGCGTCCCTTCAACTTCGTGGTCCGCAAGGGTTTCAGGCAGGATCTGGACAGCTATTCAGCCTTCTTCGAGAACGACGGCATAACGCCGACCGGACTGGACGGCCTCCTGCGGGGGCTCGGGGTGGATACCGTGGTGCTCGCCGGCCTTGCCTTTGACTACTGTGTGTACTTCAGTGCCATGGACGCCAGGCGTCTGGGCTACAAGGTCTTTGTCGTGGTGGACGCTACCAGGCCGGTGGATGCCCCTCCTGGAAACGCTGCGCACACCGAGGCCCGGATGCTGCAGGCCGGGGTCCACCTGGTGCAGTCATCGGAATTTCCAGTATGAAAAACAGTGCGCTCTTCACCGATTTTTATGAACTGACCATGGCCCAGGGTTACTGGAAGCACGGCTTGGACAAAAAAGCGGTGTTTGATGTCTTCTTCAGGCGCCATCCCTTTCAGGGTGGTTTTTCGGTCTTTGCCGGCCTTGATCCGGTGCTTGAAACCCTTGAGAATCTGCGTTTCTCCAAAGATGATCTGACCTGGCTTTCATCCAGGGGAGTCTTTGAGCCTGGTTTCTTAGACTACCTTGCAGAATTCCGCTTCAGGGGGGATATCAGTGCGGTGCCGGAAGGCGAGGTGGTCTTTCCCCAGATACCGCTGCTGCGCATAGAGGCTGGCCTCATCGAAGCCCAGATCATAGAAGGCATGGTGCTCAACACCATCAATTTCCAGAGCCTCATAGCTACCAAGAGCGCCCGGGTTGCCCTGGCTGCCAAGGACCACCGTATCATGGAATTCGGCCTGCGCCGCGCCCAGGGTTTTGACGGGGCCATGTCAGCGTCCAGGGCCGCCTTCATAGGAGGAGCCCACGCCACTTCCAATACCCTTGCTGGTCGTGTCTATGGCATACCGGTGATGGGAACCATGGCCCACAGCTGGGTCATGGCTTTTCCGGACGAACTCCAGTCCTTCGAGGCCTATTCGTCGATGTATCCCGACACGACGGTCTTGCTTATCGATACCTACGACACCCTGGCATCGGGTATCCACAATGCCATAACTGTCGGCAAGCGGCTGATGGCAGCAGGCAAGCGTTTTGGCGTACGGCTTGATTCCGGCGATATGGACTACCTATCCCGGGCCGTCCGGGCGGAGCTGGATGCCGCAGGCCTGACCGATGCCTTCATCGCGGTATCCAATGAACTGGATGAGGAGATAATCGAGCGTCTCGTTGCAGAAGGTGCTCCTATCGATACTTGGGGAGTGGGGACCCACATGGTCACCGGCGGTCGGGAATCATCCTTTACCGGGGTATACAAGCTGGCTGCGATAGAGCGGGACGGCAGGATGGAACCAACCATGAAGTTCTCCGACAATCCGGAGAAGGCCACCAATCCGGGAATCAAGGATGCATACAGGGTTTTTGGCCCTTCAGGGATGGCCCTTGCGGATGTCATGACCTTGCGTGAGGAACGGCTGCCCGAGGGGCAACCGACAACCTTCTACCACCCGTCTCTGGATACCAGGCGTTTCACTTATTCACCAAGTGGCGAGGTCAGGCGTCTCCTGCAACCGGTAATGAGCAGCGGGAAGCGCCTGAATCATCCCCGTCCCCTCGAGGAGATCCGGGCGTACAAGGCCAGATCGATCGCTGCCTTTGATCATACTTATTTACGCTTCCTGAATCCCCATGGATACAAGGTATCCATCAGCGCTTCCCTGCGGCAGTTGAAGCTGGACCTTCTGGAACGTTTCAGATTGCCCAATGGTAGCACGGTTCCAAAACCCCCGGTCTGAAATTTTCAGGTGGGGAAAGTTGCCCTGCCATTCTTGTAAGACTGGCTGGTTCGGCTTATCCTGTAGCATCAGCAAGGACGGCCGTCTGGACGGTACGCTTGCTCTGGAGGTTGTATGGCGGAAACCAACTTTGCCGGGCCGTTTTTTGCGGCCGCTGGAGAAGTTTTCAAGCAGATGTTCGGACTGAATGCAAGGGCTGGCAAGCCCAGGGAACTCGAGGGCTCCGAGGATCACGGCTGGGGCATTTCGGGTATCCTTGGTCTGGCTGGCCAGGCCCAGGGAATAATCTCCCTACGCCTGCCCCTGGCTCTGGCTGACAACCTGTTGTCCATATCGGGAGTGGAGACCACTTCCGAACAGGAGCGCATGGCCACTGCTGCCGGCCTGGTTTCCGAGCTGACCAACATCATAGCCGGCAATGCCATCAGTGGCTTTACCGAACTGAGCCTGGACATATCCCCTCCGGTGGTGATCAAGGGTGTGAACCACCAGATTACCTGGCCCAAGATAGCCCCGGTGATCGCAACACGGTATGAAACCGACAAGGGAGCCTTCGAGCTGTGTGTATGCTTCAAGCCCGCTTGACACGGTTTTTATGTTTTGGTATAAGTTACTACAATGAGTAACAGACAGTCCGTACAGCTTAACCATCTCCATCATCACGGCCACACAGGCGCGGTCGCGATGATCGTCATGGCATAGCCCTGTACGGGCATACCGGAAACGACGCGCCGACCGCAAGGGTCGGCGTTTCTGTTACCGGGGCTTCCTTCCGGAAACACCACGCCGACCT
>MIBM01000407.1:382-4438 GCA_001830645.1 Spirochaetes bacterium RIFOXYC1_FULL_54_7 | reverse complement strand
AGATACGGTCATCGGGCGCTAGCCCGCTTCCTGTTCTCGTTGATGACACCTCTGGGTTACAGCATCATGCAAGCCCTTGCCGGACCGGTATTCCCTTTGGATATGGCCAACTTCTTCCTGTGGGTAACCGCCCTGTACCTGGGAGGCATACAGGCCATAGCCCTCATGGTCCACAGCAAATGGCTAAAACGCACCGCCGAAACCTTCCTGACCCTCGGGACTGTCTTCACCTTCATCTTCTTCTACTTCTACCTGAATCTCCGCATACTCAGTTCCCACTTATACGAAGCAGGCGAACTTGGCTATATGGGCCTCATCCACGCTCTATCAATGAAAAACCTGGTGCCCGCCTTCATCGAATTCGCATCACCCTTGCAGCACATTTTCTTCATGTTCGGAGCCTTGATGTTCGGGTTGTTCCAGATCTCCGACAAGATCAAACAGATTTCACTCAAGACCCGTCTGGATTCGGTATACGCAGTCGTAGCTCCCCCCTGCCCTGGTGAAGAACTGCGCAAAGCCGTAGGCAAAGGCGAACGCCGTGACGTGGCCATCCTGTACGCCGATCTCTGGAATTTCACGCCCATTGCCGAAAAGGAAGGCCCGACCGCGACCATGGGACTGCTCAACCGCTACTATGCCCTCTGGGACATAGTGGTAAGACGGAATCATGGCAACATAGACCAGTTTGTCGGTGATTCAGTGATCGCTGTGTTCGGATTGATAGGCGAGAAGGATGCCTGTGAAACTGCGGTGGCCTGTGCCCTGGATTTTCTGAAAGAGTTCCCCTCCCTGCAGGCAGACCTGGCCGATCGTCGTTTACCCCTGGTCAAGCATATAGGTATTGGTGTACACGCAGGCAAGGTGGCCATCGGCGAACTGTCAGCAGCCAGCGGACAACCACGCGTAGCAGTAATTGGCGAGACGGTGAACACTGCAGCCCGTCTGGATTCCCTCTGCCGCGAGTTCAAGCAGGAACTGCTCATCAGCCAGACGGCCTACAAGCCCCTGTCACTTGAAATGCAGTCCCACTTCCAGCCCATGGGCGAGGTTCTTGTCAGGGGAAAGAACCAGCTACAGGCCGTATACGGCCGTAAATAAAAAAACCCGGAGCTTGTCCACCCCGGGGTTTGTTCGAACCTGACCTTGCAACTGATTGCCCTCAGCTACCTACGACAAAGCGCTTTACCTTCTTGGTAGTGGTCATCTCCAGCGGCTCTTCCAGAATGGCAAGCTTGTCGATGCGCTGATAGGGAAGCATCTTTGCATTCACCTCGTCTATGACGCGGCGTATCCTGGACTCCACATCTCCGCCGTCTATGGTCTGCCCGGACCGGGATGCTGCCTGTTCGAAGAATTCCTTGCTTGGATAGACATAAGCCGCAATTCCTTCGATCTTCTGCTTCTCGTCCAGCATGAAACCCTTGATCATGATCTGCTCTATTTCTGTATACAGCTGGAACTTGTTCTCTATTTCCTCGGGATACACATTCTTGCCGCCCTCGGTGACTATCATGTTCTTGGCCCGGCCGGTCAGGTACACGTAGTTTCCGGAATCCATGTAACCGACATCCCCGGTCAGGAACCAGCCGTCTTCATCAAAGACCTCTGAAGTCGCTTCGGGGTTCTTATAGTAGCCCTGCATCACCATTGGGCCCTTCACCGCCAGCTCGCCCCGGCCTTCGGCATCAGGATCGATGATCTTCATCTGCACCTGTGGGATAAGCTTGCCTACGCTGGTTTCTATGTACGCTTCCACCGGATTCAGGGTAAGGATAGGGCTGGTCTCGGTAAGGCCGTAACCCTGGACAAAGTCTATACCCAGCTGGTTGTAGCGCCGGAATACGCTGGAGGCCAGTGGGCCACCGCCGCAGATGCAGATGCGGATGGTCCTGAGGCTGGCCTTGTCCAGAACGGAACCGAAGATCTTCTTCCCCGGATTTACCTTGAACACCTTCTTGATGAAACCCGAAACTGCCATGAGGAGGCTCATCAAACCACTGACCAGAGGCCCTTTGGCCTTGATCCCCTTCATGATTCCAGCCAGCACCTTGTTGAACAGGAGGGGAACCCCAAGGAACATGGTTACTTTGGCTTCCTTGAGTTCCTTCAATATCGCACTGGTCACCATGCGCTGGCCAAAGACCAGTTCAGCACCAACGGACAAGGCTTCTATGAATACCGCCAGCATGGTGTACGAATGGTGGATGGGCAGCAGGGCGTAGAAAACGTCAGTGGAGAACAATTCCAGGTTGGCCTGGGCCAGGAAACAGTCAGACACGAAGTTGGCGTGGGTAAGCATCACACCCTTGGGCTGGCCGGTGGTACCGCTCGTGAACAGTATGGACGCAAGATCACTCTCAAGCGCCGGTTCGACGGCAGGAACCGTACCGGCTGCCGCCAGATCGTAGATATACCCGGGCTTGACCTTACTCAAGGACCAGCGTGCCTTCAGACCGTAGCGGGACGGGTCAAAGGCGTCGTGTTTCTCCTCGTCCACAAACAGACCTACGGCATCAGAAGCCTTGAGTATGGCAGCTACTTCTTCGTTCTTCAGTTGGTAATCTATGGGAACTACCGTGGCGCCGGCAAACTGTATGCCAAGATAGGCAACTGCCCATTCCGGCGAGTTTTTGCCTGTTACCGCAACCTTGTCGCCCCGGTGCACACCCTGGGTCGACAGATAGGCTGCCAGCCGCTCTATCCTGCCCAAGGCCTCGGTATATGTGCAGCTGATCCGCTCTGGATCGTACACCGTCAGACAGGGACGACCGCCATACCTGGCCGCGCTGATACGGAACATCTCTGGCAGGGTCGGCCACTCACCCTTGAAATGAGTGCCCCTGTATTCTTCCAGGAATTCCCATGGTTTTCGTTCTTGCATACTAAGTTCTCCTCCGGTTTTTCATGTCCAGGCCGCAGGCGGCCGCCACCCTACTCGGACACCAAAAGTGGCTGAAAGTTTCGGAATACGTAATCTTGACCCGGTTCAGATTGTTGGTCCCATGACCAAGCGATATAGTTCAACCAGGAGCATCAATGAGTAGTATCCGACGTAATCCAGTATTTGTCACCGTTCTTCTGGCTATGGCCATGGTTTTTCTATCTATTTCATGCTCGACCAAGGCTGAAATGACCATCGGGAAAGACCGCAGAGCCAGCATATCCTTGATGGTCTCCATTCCACCTGAAATCGAAGCCTGGATGCGCCGTACCAGCGGTATGACTGCCGGCAGCCAACTGTTCGATCCAGAGGGCACGGCTGCCGCCCTCCAGAACCGGGGCCTCAGAGTACTCAGCGCCAGCTTGCCGGACCGGTCTTCACAGGCGGTCAGCTTCGAAGCAGCCGACCTGGCCGCTTTCATTGCCGGTGACTCCCGGCTGAAGGATACCGGTCTGATCCACTATAAGAGCGGCCAAGGCTGGGCGTCCCTTCGCTTGAACGTTACCAGCACCAACGCATCAGCCCTCATCGACCTCTTCCCGGGACTGGATCCCCAATTGCTCGAGGCACTGCAGCCTCCTGCCTTGTTCTACAATCCGGTCAGTACCGCCGAATACCGAAGCATGCTCGGCGCCCTCATAGGCCGCACAGCCGCAGGAGCACTGGATGCCACAACGCTGAACCTGAAACTGGTACTTCCCGGCAACATCACGGAATCCAGCGGTCTATCCATTGGAAACGGATCCAATCCCCGAACGGCAGATCTGACCATTGCTGTGGTAGATGCCATGGTCCTTGAAAAACCCATAGACATCTACCTGAAATGGCAGCAATGAGCGGATCGTTCACCCGTTCCCGGTCAGCTCTGGCCAGTCAAAGCCTTGATGTAATGCAGTCGGCCGTATAGTTCAGGCTTTTCAGAATTGCGGCGCGCCAGCCGTCCGCGAAGCTCCGACAGGGATGCCACCCTGTGACTGTCCATCCAGAATCCCACCTCGTCGATGATTTTGGTCAAGGCGCCATAGCCCTTGGCATAGGCCGCGGAACAGACCTGAACTGCGGAGGCTCCGGCAACCACTAGCCTAAGCACCGATAAACCATCGTACACCCCA
>MIBM01000407.1:0-324 GCA_001830645.1 Spirochaetes bacterium RIFOXYC1_FULL_54_7 | reverse complement strand
CCAGGCTCATGGAATCCAGATCTATGTCCATCCTGTAGAAACGATTGAACAGCACTACACCCTTGGCTCCCGCCCCGGCAAGGCGCTGGGCAACATTGCCAACATTGGTATAGGCCGAGCCAAGTTTTACAGCAACAGGGATACGGACTGCCGATGATACCGTGGATACGATGCCTGCCATCCTGTCCTCGATGGCGGATCCATGCTCGGCAGGATCCACAGGCAATATGCCCAGGTTCAGTTCAATGGCATCCGCACCGGCTGATTCCAGCCTTTTGGCAAAATCCGTCCAGGCAGAAGCCCCGGAACAGTTAACGCTGGCAA
>MIBM01000406.1:4206-8743 GCA_001830645.1 Spirochaetes bacterium RIFOXYC1_FULL_54_7 | reverse complement strand
GCCGGGGATCCGCATGTCCGAAGTCGATATTCGAGACTATTGATATATCCTTGCACTTGAACTCGCCGACGACAATCTTGAGCACCTCTTTGTCCAAGGCCTGCTTCTCTCCGGCAGTGTAGTCCTTAGGCTTGGCCACCAGGAGACCCCGCAGTTTCTGCAGGATTCCCTGAACACCGAAATTGCGCAGTATGAAGCCGATCTGCTCAGGGGATGGCTTGTCCTCCGAGGTTTCGATGAACAGGATCCGGTCGTCCCAGAAGTCTTTCCCCGGCCAGGCCAGGGTGCCGTTGATCATGGCCAGGATTTCTATGCAGCCACCCCACAGCCTGCCTTCTGCTGCTGGTACCTTCTGTATCCAACGGTGGCCGGTATCGGCCGTAAGCAGGGCATCCACCTGGCCCACATTCTCCGGATCGTTCCAGTCCTTGTAGGCGTTGGACCACTGCTTGAAGGGCTCAAGTCTGTATTCATCATTGCTGAACAGGATCCGTCGGTACTCCTCCAGGGCATCCGGGAAACAGGCCAGCTGGGAGAAACCAGCCATGACTGAATTGCCGTGATAGGTTACTAGACCATGGAGGTTCAGGTAACACAGGATGCTGGTACTGTCGGAATAGCCCATGATCAGTTTCGGATTGGCCAGTATGGCATCAACATCCAGATATTCCAGCAGGCGAACCGAGTCGCTGCCACCTATCGAGCAGATGAGGCCATCAATGGCCTCGTCCTTGAATGCCGCATTGAGATCGTCGGCACGAAGCTTTGGATCGGCATACAGAGTGGAAGCCGCAAGTCGTGCTGTAGGATACTCGACTATCCTGAAACCGAGCTCTTCCTTCAGCACCTTCAACCCCTGGTCAAAGATGTGTGGATATGCCGCCGGGCCGCCCCAGGATGGAGACAACACCGCCAAGGTATCGCCCTTTTTCAGTCTTTTTGGCTTGATCACTGCTGCTCCTGTTCTATATTCATCAGCCCGGTCTAGCGGGCACTTTCAATACGGCCACCCGCTCCAGAAAGCGTTCCATAAGGTCAAAGGCCGCATCGGTATACAGCTCGACCGTATCATCCGGGCCATGCAGGGCACTCCAGGTTGACGGCATGCGTCTCTCAGGTTCCATTGGCGAGGCCCACTGGGGCAAGCCGCCCAGGCCTGACAGCTCCTCGGCCTCGTGCCGCGGCAGCACGGTACAGACCAAGGCTGGAACACCGGCCAGCATGAAGCCTATATCCTCGCCAAAGGGCACGGCCAGGTGGTACACCGGCATGCGCCCAGCCATGTGTCTGCCCAGGTCTGCAGCCAGGGACTGCACCTCCGCAGCCAGGTTGACTCCGACCCGGCTCCCGGACGCGGAAAGCTGTCGTGCTTCCTCTGCCCTCATTCTTGGCATGTCCGCAAGGCCGGAGCAGGATGATGACAGGACCAGTGCGTTTCCCCTGCCGGTAACATCAAGGGACAGGACCAGCGGCAGGTCATAGCCCAGGCTGGAGAAAGCCTTGCCGAGGGCGTAGGCTCCCTGCTCCTCCACTTGTGCTCCGGATAGTTCCTCACGATCGGTGAAGACGGCGACGGTGTTGAAGGGCCGCTGGGCGCCGGTAACGAAACGCCAGAGCTGGAGGCAGGCGGCTGAGTTGTCCAGGGCACCGGGTGTGCCAGGAACCCTGTCGTGGTGGGCGGTGAGGACCTTCATCCGGTACCGTCGGTCACGTATCGAACCCCTGGGGGAAACGACGATGAAACGGCCGCCAGCCAGTTCAACGGGCTTTGGCTCACAGCCTTCAGCCAACAGGGCAGCCATGAGTTCGCCAAAACGATCCGCGCCTATGTTCATGAAACGTGGGAACCAGCCGGGAAGCTCCACGAAGCTCAATCCGGAACCTGGCCAACGGAGGCTCTGACCTGCAAGGTCGTCGGCATCAGCACCTGACGGACTGGCCCACCATCAAGCAGGGACAGTATGACGCGTCCGGCTTCGCTGCCTTTTTCAAAACCAGGCTGGCTGATGGTTGTCAAACCGGGCTGTAGGATCCTGGATAGCTGTATACCATCGAAGGCGGCCACACTGAGGTCAACCGGTATTCGGATGCCTGCCTCGGAGCAGCGCACATAGATGCCCATGGCCAGGATATCGGCCATGGCCAGGATGGCCGTGCAGCCGGTACCGGCCAGGACCTTGTCAGCCGCCGCCATGCCACCGGAAAGGGAGCAATCCACCCTGAAGGTTCTCATTGCGTCGACAGCCAACCCCGCTTCCCCGAGGGCTCTTGAAAAGCCTGCCATACGCCTCCTGGCTACAGCGGAAGTCTGGCCCGATCCATCGCTGTACACCTCAGGCTCCAGCTCGACTATGGCCAGCCTGCTGTGTCCGAAACCCAGGACATACTCAAGCAGTTCATATGCCGCCGCTTCGTCATCAACACCCACATTGGACAGCCCCTCACCCGGACAGCCATCTATGGTCACAAGCGGAATCTGCCGTCGCTGCATAAGATCCACCACCTGATGGTCAGGCCCCACGCCTATGGCAACCAAGGCGTCTACAGCCGCCCTTCTTGCGGCCTCCATCACCTGCCCATGAAAAGGTGGTACGAGCAGGAGGGACAGTCCCTGCCCGGCGCATGAAGAGCCAATGCCCTGGAGTATCTCGCCGAGGTAAGGATTCCGCAGAGCTTCCTCTACGGGCTGGCACAGGAGTATGCCAACCGAACCAGTGCGCCTTGTCGTGAGGGTCCGGGCTACCGGATCAGGCACATAGCCCAGCTGTGCCGCCATGGCCAGCACCCTTTCACAGGTTGCGCTGGATAGTTTTGAAGGCTCGTTGAAGGCAAAAGAGACAGTTGTCTTGGACACCCCTGCCTTTTCGGCAATGTCCTTGATGGTGACACGCGTGGAGGATCTCATCGGTTATATGATATGATCCGCCGGCGCTTCTGTAAACAAAATTAGTAAACCGATTTACCTGGAGTCTGGAAAACCGGGACCATGGTCTTTTAAAATGGTCCGGGTGGGACTACACTGGTTCGTTATAGGCATCTACAGGAGTGAGAACATGCACCAAGTCAGTATTTCGTACCCATCGAAAGAAACTGTATCGTATCCCTTTGGCATCAAGGTTTCAGAAACCACAGGCGGCTTTGGTCCCTTGGCACACCCCATTGCTGCTGTCATGGTCAATAACGAACTGCAGTCCCTGGACGCCAGGATCAATACCAACTGCACCATAGCTCCTGTACTCATCAATTCGCAGCCAGGGGCCTATGCCTACCGCCGGTCCCTGTGCTTCCTGGCTGCCATAGCCGCCAGGGATCTGTTCCCCCAGCGGAACCTTGTGGTTGGCCAGGCTATAGGCTACGGTTTCTACCACTATTTCGAGAACGGCCCCATCTCTGAGGCCCAGATAAAGGCTCTTGAGGCCCGGATGCGCGAACTGGTCCTGCGTGACATTCCCATATCCATGCAATGGTTCAGTTATGAGGATGCCATCTCCTATTTCAGGCAGAACAACCAGGAAGATACCCTTCTGCTCCTTGAGCTTATGAACGATCCGCAGATAGCCCTGAACGAATGCGCAGGCTTCCGGGATCTCCATGTGACGCCTCTGGTTCCATCCACCGGGGTGCTCAAGGTCTTCGAGCTCATGCCTTATGATGAAGGTTTCCTCCTCCGCTACCCGCGCAAGGAAACGCCTGAAAAGATTCCCGAGTTCATTGACGATCCCCTGCTGTACAAGATAACCGACGATGCGCGCAAACGGTCCCAGATTCTGGGGGTGTACAGCGTCGGAGCGCTGAACCGTATAAACAGCCCGAAAAAGATGAAGGAATACATACAGGTGGCCGAGTCCCTGATGAACAAGCGGGTGGCGGAAATAGCCGACCGCGTGGCGGCCAAGGCGGACACCGTGAAGGTGGTCCTCATAGCCGGCCCCTCAAGTTCCGGCAAGACCACCACCTCCAAGAAACTGTCCATACAGCTCAAGGTCCTGGGCTATGATCCGGTAATCATTGGCCTGGACGACTATTTCGTGGACCGCGACAGGACCCCCAAGGACGAGCATGGCGAGTTCGACTTCGAGTGCCTTGAGGCCCTGGATGTGGACTACCTCAACGAACAGCTCCTGGCCCTGTTCAGGGGAGAGGAAGTTGAGCTGCCGGCCTACGACTTCAAGTCAGGCAGCCGGAGGCCATCGGGCAGGCGCATACGTCTGGGTGAGCGGCAGATACTCATCATGGAAGGCATACACGGCCTGAACGACCAGCTGACCCCGCGCATCCCCAGGGAACAGAAGTTCAAGATCTACGTCTCCGCCCTGACCCAGATAAACCTTGACTACCACAACCGCATATCCACCACCGACAACCGGCTGATACGGCGCATGGTCAGGGACAACCAGTTCAGGGGGAACACTGCCCTGGGAACCCTGAAAATGTGGCCCAGTGTCCAGCGCGGCGAACGCCTGCACATCTTCCCCTTCCAGAACGGGGCTGATGTAGCCCTGAACTCCGCCCTTGATTATGAGCTTGGAGCCCTGAA
>MIBM01000406.1:0-3979 GCA_001830645.1 Spirochaetes bacterium RIFOXYC1_FULL_54_7 | reverse complement strand
GGGTGTCTCCCCAGGAAAAATCCCGGGTTCCTGACGCCACTCATTCAAGGTCGTTGCATTTACACAGACGAGGGGTTTCCGCATAATGGCAGCACCACCTATTCAATCAGGCACAATGCAGGCATGGAGGCAGATGATGACCGTAAGGCACAGGCACGCAGGTTTAAATAGCAGAACGCTGGTTGCCTGGACGATCACTATTATGGCAATCGCCTGCTCCATTATCCTGGCCTCATGCGGACAATCCGGTGCCGGTCTCCCGGCCGGCACCAACCAGGCGGACACAAGCCTGTCAGCCACCCCGGCAGCCTACGGCCCAGCCGTGGACAGGATCATCCTGGAACTACGGACGGACCAGGCCCAGGCCATAGCCGAGGTGGTAGCGGGCAAGGCCGACCTCATCCTGGACCCACTGACTCCCGCTACTTTCCGGAACATCAGCGCGACAGAGCTGGAAAAACTGCAGCTGTATACCGTCCCAGCCGAATCCTGGTCCATCCTGATAAATCCCATACCCAATGCTGCGCCCTATACCTGGATCACCGCCTCCGGTCAGACAAGCTTCAACCCCCTGGCCATACGTGAAGTCCGGTATGCCCTGAACTGGCTGTTCGACCGGCGGCAACTGGTGAACGACATTCTGGGTGGACACGGGGAGGCAGGTTTCACACCCCTGCCGCCGGGCCTGGCATCAACAAACCGGTTCAATGCAGTTCCGGCCGGCCTTGGCATGAGTGCCGCCGGTGACACGAACAGGGCAATCGAAGAAATAACAGATGCCATGGATGCCGCCGCCAGGTTGCCTGAAAACGAAGGCAGGCTGCTGATGGCTGCTGACGGCTTCTGGCAGTATGATGGCAAACCGGTAACCATCAAGTTCCTGATCCGGGCCGACGAACCTGCTGGCCGCCTGCCGGCAGGCCATTACCTGGCCTCCCAGCTTGAAAAGGCTGGAATCAGGGTGCAGCGGCTTGAACGCGACCGCTCAAGCCTGGCAACAGCCTACTATTCCAACCCGGCTGAACTTGCCTTCCATATCTACACGGAAGCCTGGGCCCCTAGAAACGGCAACCCCTCCTGGGACTCTGTGATAGGCCAGCAATACGCTCCTCGTTACGGCACCCTACCAGGAGGCGCCGACCCAAGCTGGTGGCAGTACCGGAATCCGGAACTGGATGTGCTGGCAAACAACGGCACAGACGGCCTCAAAGTACTGGAACTAGGCCTGAAGGATTCCGTCCGTATCCACCTGGCTTTCCAGTACAACACCTTCATCGCCAGCAAGGCCAGGTTCTACTCTCCACTGAAACCGGACCCTGCGGCCGGGCTCACCGGTACCTCCCTGCGCACTGCCAGAGTCCAGGCCGGCACCGATGGCACCGGCACTGATGATGGGAGCAGGATACTCCGGGTACTCCATGTACAAGCCGAGGGAGACATAAAACCGGTTTCCTGGGACCCGTCAAGCCCGGACGGCCTTGTCGATGGCTATTCCAGGACGATAGCTGGTCTGGTCTCGGATGCCGGACCATCCAGCCCGACAAGCTCTGGTGGAAGCCCAGCCAGGTGGCACAATGGCATCGAGATAGGAACGGATGACATCAGCTATGCTACCACCCATGGCCTCAGCTACGCAGCTGGCCTCAGCAACGCGGCTGGCCGTGGCTCAGGCACCGCCAACCACAATGGCAGGAGCATTGCACTGCCCTGGGACCTGCATGAGGTTCTGAACCAGCTCGCAGCAGAGAAGGCAGCCGGAGTGCGGCAGCAAGGTTTCGATCCGGTCTTCCCTGGTATGGTTGACTCTGTGATGACGAAGTACCGGCAACTGCTGGCTCAGCAGTGGATTCCACCTGAGCTGACTGGCAAGATCAGCGCGGAACTGGCAGCCAGGCGCTACCAGTCGTCCATGGACTTCATCCAGAGCCACGGACATGCCCTGATCTCCAACGGTCCCTTTATGCTGGCCAGCCTGGACAATGCCTCCGGCACTGCGGTTCTCGAGGCCTTCCAGGATTATCCATACGGGAGCGAGTACCCGGTCCGGTCCACCCAGAACTGATCCACAAGCACCCCAACCTGCGGAGTCTGCCGGCAGGCCGGATATGTTCAGTCTTGCTTGTCAAACTCTCCGACCTGGCCGCGTTTGCTGATGTAGAAAATCAGATAGGTCAGGCCAATGAAGAAGGCAAAGACCAGGGAAAACAGCAGGGCGGAAGGCACAGCCAGGGCGCTACCTATGGCGGTGATGGCCTCAAGGGGGCTCAGGATGAGGTCCCAACTGTTAAGCCGGGAGAAGCGGCCGAGATGTATGCCGAAGCCCGAAAGCAGGACAGCCGGCAGCATCATGGCCCAGCCTGCAACACGCCCGAAGAGCCGCATCATCGTCCCATGCATGATGTACACCGACACAAGACCCATGTAATGGCCTACAAAAGAAAAAGCCGAGTTCATGACGATGTCGTACCACAGAAGGTCCATGGGAGAAAGCCAGTCAGCCGCCACATAACCCAGGTTGGCCTTCCTGACCACGTGGATGAAATCGGTAAAGAGGTACGGGGCATTGGGAAAGAACAGCAACCAGACAAAAAAAGCGGCCAGACCGCAAGCTTGGGCAATGCGACCGGCCTTACACCGCGCTACTCCATACTCCCCCAGCCAGGCGATGCCGATAGGCACCGCGGCCAGGAAGAGGTTCCAGACCAGGTAGCCCTGGTTGAAATGCCTTGTCAGGCCATACCGCAACAGCACAAGCATGAGGCAGGCTATGAATGACAGGCCCAGGATGAGCGCAAGACTCCACCTGGGCTCTAGGCTTGTTCTGGTCATGGATTCCTTCAGGACCTCAGTCTACAGCTCCAGTGAACGTTCCGCAATGAGCCCCGCCGCATAGATGGCGAATTCAACCACCTTCTGTGGAGCCAGTTGCCTGCCGTCCCTGACCCGCACGGCCACTGTACCCTCGTCACGCTCCCTGGCACCAACAACCAGCATATACGGCACCTTCTGGTTCTGGGCATCACGGATCTTGGCATTCATACGCTCGTCGGACAGCATGGCCTTGGCCCGGAGGCCGCTCTTCTTGAGCTGGGTAGCCACAGCTGCTGCGTAAGCGGCAAAATCCGCACCAACCGGAATGACGGCAACCTGCTCGGGGGCCAGCCACAGGGGGAAGGCGCCGGCGGTGTGCTCGAGGTACACCCCGAAGAAACGCTCTATGGAACCTAGCAAAGCCCGGTGTACCATGTAAGGCCGTTTCTTCTGGCCGTCGGCATCCACATAGGTCATATCAAAGCGCTCAGGCTCGTTGAAGTCGAACTGTATGGTGGTCAGCTGCCACTCCCGGCCTATGGCGTCCTTTACCTTCAGGTCTATCTTGGGACCATAGAAAGCGCCGCCGCCTTCGTCCATCTCGTAGGCCAGGCCTTCCTTGTCCACGGCATTGCGCAGGCTCTCCAGGGCGGTGGTCCACATCTCAGGCTCGCCTACCGCACCGTCACCGGCAGGCCGGGTAGCCAAGTAGGCTTTAATTTCCTTGAAGCCAAGAGTCTTGTGCATGAAGAGACTGAAGCACAGTACCTCGGCTATCTCGTCCCCTATCTGCTCGGGGGTACAGATGATATGGGCATCATCCTGGGTAAAGCCGCGTACCCGCATCAGACCGTGTAGGGCACCCGCCCGTTCATAACGGTATACGGTGCCCAGCTCGCCCCAGCGCAGGGGCAGCTCCCGGTAGGAGTGCACCTCGTTGTTGTAGATCATGATGTGGAAGGGGCAGTTCATCGGCTTTACATAATACTTGTCCTCGTCAATCTCCATGGGGGCATACATGCTCTCATTGTAGAAACCAAGGTGGCCGGATTTTTCCCAAAGCCAGCTCTTGCCGATATGGGGGGTAAACAGGAGTTCATAGCCATTCTTGTAATGTTCATCAATGAGAGCATGTATGCCCCCATGGAGATTGACGAGGACAAGTATT
>MIBM01000405.1:431-5016 GCA_001830645.1 Spirochaetes bacterium RIFOXYC1_FULL_54_7 | reverse complement strand
CAGGTACCGAGCCGAGCCACGAAATTTCGATCGGCCGCTACCTGTATACCCCGGAGTTCTTCCAGATCCTTGCCGAGGGCTGGGCCAGGCATGAAAAAGGCGAGTACTACCACATGTACGCCATAGACCGGCTCATCGAAAAGGGCAAGATGGCCTGGAGTCCCGTGCAGGGCCAGCGCCTGGATACCGGGGAGCCTGCAGGGTATCTGGAAGCCATCCTGGCCTACGCCAGGACCAAGCCGGAGCTGAAGGCGGTGCTGGATCAGATGGGGGATTGACAGGCCCCCCGGTTGCCTGCCCGCATTTACGCGGGTGCAGGTCGGGGAGCCTTGGCCCTATTTCAGGATCTGGAAGGCTCTGCCATCCGTCGGTGCGCCTCCTATGGTGGCCCTGATGGTGGCTATGCCCTTGGCCTCGAAGGCCCTGGCTACCTTCTCCTGGAGCTCCTTGCCTGGGGTCAGGGCTACCATGTAGCCGCCCCGGCCGCCGCCGGTCACCTTTGACCCGTGGGCTCCCAGGGAGTTTGCCAGGTCGCAGAGTTCCACCAGCTTCGCATGGGATATGTTCATGTCCACCAGGATCTTGTGGTTCTCGGTCATGATGCGGCCGGTTGTGCGGAGATCGCCCGCGGACAGGGACTTGCCCAGCTCCTCTACCTGGCTGCGTATGCGGTCCAGCCGCTGCTTGAACAGGGCGGGTTCGGCTTTTTCCTGGGTTTCCAGGAAGCCCTTGAGGGAGGCGGTGTTGGCGGTGACGCCGCTGTTGCCCAGGACTATCTCTATTGGACTGGCCAGCTTGACCCGTTCGAACTGCTTGACGCCATCCTTGATGCGGTACTTGATGACACCGCCGAAGGTGGACACGGTGTTGTCTACTCCGCTTGGCAGGCCGTGGTAACCAAACTCGCCCTCCCAAGCCACCCGGTTGATGTCCAGGATATCCATGCCCAGCTTGAACTCCTGGTTGCAGGCCCGGGCAAAGGACACGCAGATGCCGGCGCTGGCACCGACGCCGCTGCCAGCCAGGAGGTTGCCGCCCACCTCGATATGGATGGGGGTCCGCTCCAGGTCCAGTCCCAATACCTGTACCATGCGGTCAAAGGAGACCTTGCAGTCTTTTTCCTTTTCCTTCTTGTACCCCGGGACTTCGATGCGCCGGTCGTCAAGGGTCCAGCCGGTTCCGGAAGTCCGGCGTGTGACGGTGCATTCCGTCTCGAAGGGAATGGCTGCGAGTATGGCAGGGATCTCCCAAAGTACAAACTGGTCGCCGATCAAGATTGTCTTGCCGAAGCCTTTACCTGTTCCCATGCTGTTCCATCCTTTTGCTGAGTATGGTTTCTATTTCCTCTATAAGAGCCTGTTCCTGTCCTATCTTCACGGTAGTTGCGGCCGAAAGGCTATGGCAGGCATCCGAGAAGCCTCCCAGATGCTCGGTGGCCTCCGGCAGGATGCGGTCCAGTCCGGGCAGTTGCCCGGCGCGGATCCGCTGGGAAAGTGTTCTGGATACCCGCATGGATATCTTGGTGGCCATGAAGGCTATGGCCCCGAAGCCGGGCACCTCGTCCGGAATATGCTGGAAGCCTGCCAGGAACTTGCCCTGGTCCAGGAAATCCATATCCTTGATTTCGGTGCAGAAGACACCGACCATCTTGATGCCCATGGGCTTGAACCGGTCCTGCACATCGAACCACTGCAGGTATGCTGTGGTATGGATATGCTCCCGGAGCTTCTGTGTTTCCCAGGTAAAGATCCGCGCCTTGGTAGCCATCAACTCTTCCACATAGCTTGAGAGGGCGGGCACAAGACCAGTCCGGCAGACTTCTATTCCCCGGTCAGTACCCTTGTCATAGTACCCTACACCGCCAAGGGTATCCAGGACGGTGCATATGGTGGCTGCGGGATGGCTGGTTCCACCCAGGGAGATGGAATACGACTCGCCTTCGGGAGTTTCCTTGACACTCATCAGACCATTGTCAACCGCAGTTTCAAGGAGGGTCCGGTTGACTCCCGAGAGGGCGCCGTCCACAAGGAAGCCATCGCCTATGGCTCCAAGGACGCCCAGATGGGACAGGTGGACTGCGCTTTTGCCGGAGTGGCGCAGCAGGGTCTCGGCAAACAGGTAACAGGTGGCTGAAGCGGAAATGTCCCTGTCCCCTTTGAGGCCATGCAATTCGCCGTCAAGATTGATTACCGAAGGGTCAACCGATGGCGATGCAGGGTGATGGTCCAGAATGATCACCAGATTGCGCCCCTGGTTGATCCGGGAGATCAGGGGCGCTATCCTGCCGGCGAAATCGGCAAAGATGATGATTCCCCCTTCCCGGGCCAGGAGGCTTTCCAGGACCTGGGGATAGGGTTTCTCCAGGGAAAACCTGGTAGTGTGGTAGCCAGACTGCTCCAGGGCTGAAAGCAGGATGGTTCCTGAACTCAGGCCGTCCGTATCGTTGTGATGCACAAGGGTCACATCCCGGGATGCCGCCCCGCTCAGGATACGTACGGCATGTTCCATGGCTTCGGCGAAACTAGTGGTCATTATGGCTCCAGGAAGCACCAGCTATGATGATCATATGTGATCACTATAACACTGTATTTGGATTGTTAGCAATCATATTTTTGAAAGTGGATTGTAGGCTTTCTGGATTGGGTATAGAATGTGGGCATGAAAGAAACCGATCATTCCAGGCAGCTTGATTCCTTGGTGGCCAGACAGAAGCGGATCATAGAACTGATCCAGCGGGACGGTCATGTCCGGGTACTGGACCTTGGCAAGCTGCTGGATGTTTCCGAGATAACCATACGCCGGGACCTGGCCTTGATGGAGAAGGATAAGCTCCTGGAGCGTACCCATGGTGGAGCCATATCCACCACCCGGGTCTTCAAGGAAACCAGATACAGCAACCGTTCCGATCTGGAACTGGAGAACAAGGATGCCATAGCCAGGGTAGCAGCGGGGCTGATACATGACGGCGACACGGTGTTCATCAATGGCGGGTCCACCACTGTCCACGTCTTCCGATATATAACCGGGGAGAATGTGAAGATTGTGACTATCAACGCGGGGTGCATCGGGCAGGTTGGCAATCCCGGCGTTGAATTGATCCTGGCTGGTGGCTGTTATTATCCCGAATCCAACTCCTTTTACGGTGGATTCACCATAGATATCCTGAACCAGGTCAATGCGAACAAAGCCATACTCGGGGTGCATGGCATCAGTTGCCGGTATGGTTTGACCACGCCCATGCATTATGCGGCCGAGACCACAAGGCTGATGATTGAAAGAACCCGGGGAGAAGTGATAGTGGTGGCGGATCACCGGAAGATCGGCCTGGTGTCGGACTATGTTACTGTTCCTGCAAACCGCATCCATACCCTGGTTACCGACTGGCTGCCGGACCGGGATTACATACGGGAATTCGAGAATCTCGGGATCAAGGTGATACAGACCAATCCTCGGGACCAGCATCCGTGATCCTTCGGGTTGTCTGTGATCCGGGGAAACATGCCGGTGATCGATTTATTCCTCAAGATTGGATTTTCATGATCGTAAGCGAAACTTTTCAAACTATTGTTTGACAGACTCGGGTTTCAAGGTTAGTCTGAGTACTTGATGATCGATATCGATCATCGGATGGTTTTCTGTTCCCAGGAACAAGGGACCAGCCACAGTTCCAGACACGAGAAGGAGAGTCTTATGATGAGAAAAGGTATGGTTCTTGCGTTATGCATCCTGCTACTATCCGCCGTGGCAGTCTATGCCACCGGCCAGGCCGAGGCACCCGCCGGAGCGGACTACAAGCTGGTCCTGAAGCTCAGCCATGTATTCAGCCCGGCCGAGCAGCTTACCAAATCCATGGACGAGGTAGCCAAGAGCATCTACGAGAAGACAAATGGCGCGATAGAAATACAGACCTTTCCCCAGGCCCAGTTGCCGGCCTACAAGGAAGGTGTGGAGCAGGTAGTCCGGGGCGCGGACTTCATTTCCGTGGAAGACCCGTCCTTCCTCGGTGACTATGTTCCCGACTTCAAGGCCCTCTACGCACCCATGATGTACCGCAGCTTTGACGAGTATGTGAACCTGACCCGCAAGCAGGTGGTCAAGGACATGGTAGCCCTGGCTGACAAGCAGGGCATCAAGATCCTGGCCCTGGATTACATCTACGGCTTCCGCAACCTGATCACCAAGAAGGTCATCACCACTCCCGCCGACCTGAGCGGCATGAAGATCCGTACCCCCGGTTCCAAATCGTATATCGACACCCTCACCGCCATGGGCGGCATTGCCACCCCGCTTCCCTGGGGAGAGACCCTCTCTGCGGTCCAGCAGGGTGTAGTGGACGGTCTTGAAGGCTCGGAGTTCACGAATATCGGAACCAAGGTCTACGAAGGACCAGCCAAGAATGTAGCTACCACCCGCCATATCCTGGGGACCTGCGGTGTGTACATCTCAACCACGGTGTGGGCAAAAATTCCCGCCAATTACCAGGCGATCATCCAGGAAGAATTCACCAAAGGCGCGGCCGGCATGGTGAGCCTCCTCAAGTCACAGCACGCCGGCGTTGTGAAGGAACTGGAATCCTATGGCGTAA
>MIBM01000405.1:0-310 GCA_001830645.1 Spirochaetes bacterium RIFOXYC1_FULL_54_7 | reverse complement strand
CGGTTTTTTTTTGTACCGGAGGAAAACAATGGGAAAACTCGGCAAGGTTTTGCTGCGCAATATCGAAGTTACCCTCAGCGGAGCCTTTCTGTCGGTGACTGTACTGGTGGTTATCCTGAATGTCATCCTCCGCTACTTTTTCAGTGGCGGCTTGTACTGGGTAGAGGAGGTAGCCACCGTTTCCTTCATCTGGAGTGTGTTCATCGGTGCGGCTGCGGCTTACCAGCTCAAGATGCATATAGGCATTGACCTGATCACCAAATTATTTCCCGAGCGGACCAGGGAGCTGATCTCCATCATGATAAACCTG
>MIBM01000404.1:296-925 GCA_001830645.1 Spirochaetes bacterium RIFOXYC1_FULL_54_7 | reverse complement strand
TCCACCTTGATTGCGGCTTTACTGGCCTTCACGCTGGGATTGATGTTCGCAAAACGGATTACCATGCCAATCGAGGCACTTGATTCAGCGGTCAAACTCATTGCGTCAGGTGATCTCTCGGCGTCAGTCACGGTGGAAGGGGACGACGAGATTATTGGTCTTTCTTCGTCATTTAATACCATGGCCAGGGAACTGGAAGCGCTCGAAGTGGCCAAAAAGCGGATAATCGCCGATTCGGCCCACGAGCTGAGGACGCCAGTGACCCTGATCAGGGGCATGGTAGAAGGGATGCTGGATGGTATATATCCGCTCGCCACAGACACCTTGCTGTCGGTCCATGAGGAGGTGCTGCGCCTGTCCCGACTCATTGACACCCTCAGGGACCTGGAATTGATCGAATCCGGCAGACTGGTCCTCGAATACGGGCAGGTGGACGCCCCGGACGCAGTTTCCAAAGCAGCCACCCTTTTCACGGCAACGGCCAAGGTCCGGAATGTGCGTATCCTGGTCAATATCAGGGAGCCCAGATCCTCAGTCATACAGGCCGACCCGTTCAGGGTGAATCAGGTTATCTACAACCTGTTGTCAAACGCGGTCAGACATGCCAGGGCTGAAGTCAGGGTCGAGGC
>MIBM01000404.1:0-287 GCA_001830645.1 Spirochaetes bacterium RIFOXYC1_FULL_54_7 | reverse complement strand
CACGGACCCACAATCCAGGGGTATCCTCATCACTATCGAAGATGATGGGCCTGGCATTCCGCCCGATGAAAGGGAACGCATCTTCGAGCGCTTCTATCGTCTTGATGCATCCCGCAGTGCGGGTGGCGGCGGCTGTGGTCTGGGTCTGTCCATTGCCAGGGAAATAGTCAGAGCCCATGAAGGAAGAATCTCGGTCGCGGACTCCAGTCTAGGTGGCGCTGCCTTCTCGGTGTGGCTTCCGGCCCGATAAATCAAAGTATTTTATTGTCTTTTGGCAAGCGAGTGAT
>MIBM01000403.1 GCA_001830645.1 Spirochaetes bacterium RIFOXYC1_FULL_54_7 | reverse complement strand
TTCCCAAGGTGGCTGGGGCCCAAACGCGAATCAAGGCTGGCCGGATCCCAATGAGACTGATAACCCACGAGGTGCAGCATTATGCCGGATCCCCGAACTTTCTCCGTAAGGGACGCGGGTACACCTGGTATAACGAGGTTTTCCTTTTCCTGAACGCCGCGAAAGAAGGGTTTCGAGGCGATTTCGAGGGGGCCTTTACGAACCCGCGGACCCGCGCCGGATATTGGTGGAAAACAACCGCAACGGTCCTTGTCCCTGCCCTCTTGGCGTTTCTGGCCGCCGCCGGCTTCGCAGGTAAAAAGATGAAGGAGATGTACGACCGCGTCACAGAATATGACAAGACCAGTTATATCGTAATTCCGATGGGGATGACGGACAACGATCAAGTCGTCTATCTAAGGATCCCGATGGACGAGGTCGGGAGGCTCATTCATGGCGTGTTTTGGAAGATGCTGACCGGCACTGACGACGTTTTGGAGGCGGCAGTGCAAGTGGCCGGTCTGACAGCTGGGCAGATGCCATCCCAGGCGCCTATCCTGGATATGGTTACAACCGTGTCGGAATACATGATTGGGCGCAACCCCTACGATTGGTTCCGGGGCCGGCAGATCCTTACGGATGACGAACAGCGAGTGCGGGGCCTTCCAGCCGCAAAGAAGATGGGAAGGTGGGTTTTGAACAAGGCCGGCGCCTCCGTGAGCTGGGGGTAATTTGATAAGCCCGGGGACTCCACCATCGTTAAGATAGTTCGCTATGCCCCGGTGATTTCGCGCTATATCAAGGTGACGGACTATGGCCTGGAAGAGAAGCGGCGCGCCAAGAAGGGAGAGAAACTTGAGCGGCAAGCCGAAAAACGAATTAGGCGCAAGGATCGGAGGGCGAGCAGGAAGGACATGGTCTTGGTGCCATGA
>MIBM01000402.1:4450-4746 GCA_001830645.1 Spirochaetes bacterium RIFOXYC1_FULL_54_7 | reverse complement strand
TGTCCATCCACCAGCTTAAGCCCGCAGGACCCTGCCAGGGTTGCAATCAGGCCTGAGTTGAGGGTCAGTGCCGTTGCTTTCAGATCCTCCGGAAAGGCCTGGGTATCCATCGTTCCGCTGGCCATCACTGTCTCTGCCAGCAGCTTGGCAGCCAGGAAGCGCTCCTTCTTTTCAACCGCAAAGCCAAGGGGTGACTCCATCAGGCCTATGACTTCCCAGGTAGACTGCTCTGCCTGGCTATACCTGCCTGCATCCTTGTCCTGGTCGGATATCCGGACCGGAAGGCTTCTTGCCAA
>MIBM01000402.1:3744-4439 GCA_001830645.1 Spirochaetes bacterium RIFOXYC1_FULL_54_7 | reverse complement strand
CTGGAACCAGAGCTGCCAGGTCAAAAAGACCTGTCGCGCAGTTGAACAGTAGTTGCTGGCCTGTGGCCTCGAGCCTGGCTGCCTCATCGAATGAGATAGCCTGGCCAAGATCGGCCACCGTTCTCCTGCCGTTGCCAGTCATGACCAGGATACCTCCTTTTACGTCCACTGGTGTACGGTACGAGAACTCGAAGGCAGCTTCCATTCCGGACAAGGCCATGACAGCCAACTCAGCTGGGTCGGGGTAGTAGCCTATGTTGTCTACATTGCCAAGGTAGGCATAGCGGTAGCCGTCAGCCAGCAGGCTACGGTATACCCCGGCCAGGATCCTGAAGCTCTGGCCATGGCCACCTGGTAGTGCCAGTGCGCTGTCCGGCTTGCCCCAGGCCCGGTCAAAAATGCGCCGTGGCTGGCCTTCCGAAGGATGACTGAAGGCAGCCAGCATGGCTTGCACCGCCGAGCGTGGCCTGGTGGGGTCAGACCCTGTTTCCGCGATCAGGCTTGCAAGCCATGGATGGCTTGCATAACCTTCATAAGCCTCCGCAAGAGCTGCATTGGTTCCCGTGCTGCTCATCTGGAAGAAGGGCAGGGGCGGGCGGTCGCCCCTGCCGAAGCGCTCCGCGTAACGGTTGGCGCGCAACAGGGCTGCCCGCATCTTGAGTACCAGGAAGCTTTCGCCGGGACTGCCATCGGGG
>MIBM01000402.1:1438-3718 GCA_001830645.1 Spirochaetes bacterium RIFOXYC1_FULL_54_7 | reverse complement strand
GGGCCTGCCCTCGCACAGAGGTGCCAGGAGTTCAAAGCCCGGTCTTATGGCGTCGAAAACTGCCGGTCCGAGAGCCGCGTTCTTCTTGCGGTCTGCATAGCTGGTGGCCGATCCGCCGTTCAGTACACCCCAGGCGGTGATGCCGTACAAGTGCTCCCCGATGTCTACCAGTTCCAGCTGCCCGAATCGTAGCTTGCCATCCTGAGTGGTTGTGGTCGAGGGCACTGGGATACCCAGGGCTCCCAGTCGGTCGATAGCTGTCCTCCGGGGTAGTTCGTAGGACATGGCTGCCGAAAGAGGCACTATGCTGCGTCCATCCACTGCCGGCACCCCGATGGCATCAACAGAGCCGGTGTCTGCCCAGGTTCCGGCGTTCAGTTCAGCCAGTATCTCCAGGGTGGTATCTATGTCTATTCCCTTGGCTTCCATGTCGGCCAACAGGCTTTGCTTGATCATGAAGTGCTCCTTCTACTGTTAAGTATCCGCTTCTGTATGGGTAGGCTCGCTGGCATGGAAATCCGCTGCAGGCAAAATCGTCTGCCTATCTGAGCTTCAGTATGAAATCCCTCAGTGCCGTTGATGGCCAGGCTCGGCCGTCCCTGTCGTGTATTTCTATATGTACATGGGTACCGTGGCCCTTCTTGCGTGCATTCACGCCTGTGTTGCCGCCAAGCCCCAGCACTGTGCCTGCACCTATGAAAACACCGGTGGAAACCTGGATGCTGTTCAGATGGAAATATGCATAGTACCGGCCATCGTCGGGACAAAAGACTATGGCTCCATTGCCTGCCTTGGGAGACAGACCTCCACCGCGGTAGAGGGATGGCCGGTCGCCACCCTTCCAGTCACCGGCGGCTGCCACGACTATGCCCCGGGTCATGCTTCTAACCGGTGGGCCAGTCTCTACAGTGCCGCTTCGTTTCACCCGCAGGAAGAATACATCCAGTGCATACTGATGGGCGCTGTCGAGGGTAGATGCCGGTGGTAGCCATCTGTCGGCAGGTGGCAGAACGGAGACAGGAGCAGAAGCCAATTCGTTGACCCTCGGCTCTGACAGCCACGCTGAGCGAAGGACAGCTTCAACACCTGGCGCGGAAGAACGAGCCAATTGCACCGATGAAAGTATAGTGTTGTATGCTGATCCATACGCTCCTCCGGTCCTGGCATCATTGTGCAGGGTCATTTCGTCGGAATTGGTGACTAAGCGAGCCTGGAACCAATGTGCTGCAGGTAGTATGTCAAGCAAGGTTGACGCAGGGGTGAACCCTTTTGCACGCACCGCCTCTTCCCAGGCATCGGCCCGCATGGACGCCGCTGTTGCGCCAAGGCCTGCTAGTGCCTCGGGTTCCAGGGCCGCAGCCAGGGCTTCCAGATCTGAAAGAGGGGTAAGCCCCAAGCCGTTCCGGTTTGCAGGTCCACTCCAGGCAATGATGCTCCGTGTTGCTGTCCTGCCGGCTTGGCCTGGGGCACTGTACAGCCCTCCTGCCGTTGAACCGTTTGACCAGGCTTGACCAGCCTGAAAACCTGTATCTCCTGCCAAGGCGAATATGGCGGCATAACCAGCTGCAAGGAGTATGACTGAAAACACTACTGTATGGATCAAGCGTTTATCGATGGTCCGTTCCTCCGTGTTGCCGCTTTGGTACTCTTGAAAAGGCTACAGACCGGCATTAGTTCGACAAAAACGTCGAAATCGACAAAAAAGTCGAACCAATATCAGCCTCCAGTCTAAACTTGCCTTCTGGCCAGCAAATTAATACACTTTCCGAACAGTTCCATGCAGACTCTGGCGTCATCAGCCCCACGATGGGCACCTTTCTGGTGAATGCCGAAGGACAGGGCCAGGTTCCGCAGTGAGTAGCTCGGCAGTCCAGGCACCGCGGTCTTGGACAGGTTTTTGGTATCGTAGGCTGTATTCAGCGGTTGAGGCAGGCCGGCCCGCCTCACTTCGGCCAGCAAAAACCCCATATCAAAGGGAGCATTATGGGCCACTACCACAGCTCCATCCAGGAAAGGCAGGAAACTGTCGGCCGCTGCCCTGAAGTGTGGTGCCTGGGATACATCAAGATCGTTGATGCCATGGATTGCGCTTACTTCGGGGGGAATGGAGCGGCCTGGGTGGATCAGGGTTTCGTACTCACCCTCGGTGGCGATGCTCCAGTTTTCTGCTCCTTCGACCATCCTGAACCTGACGGCTCCTATTTCCACAATCCGGTCCCTGTCGGGAGACAGGCCGGTAGTTTCGAAGTCCAAGGCTACAAAGCTCCGTGTGCCAAGGGC
>MIBM01000402.1:0-1423 GCA_001830645.1 Spirochaetes bacterium RIFOXYC1_FULL_54_7 | reverse complement strand
TATATCATCGTTGGACAAGCGGCCCCCATTGCCGTGCTGGCCGCGTATGCCATCAGGTCCTCTGTTACCGGAACGAGACCCAGTGGGTCCACCCATCCTTGAGCCACCCGTCCTCCTTGAACCGCTGGCCGATCCATTCCACCTGGACCACGGATTGTAATCTCCTTGGTTCATCCTATGACCTTGCGGATATCGGCTTCAATTGCTCCGGTCTTGGCGGCGCTTGCCGGTCTGGCAGCTCCGAGTCCGCCAGCTCCTACTGCAGTGCGGGCCAGGATGTAGAACTTTATCTTGGGCTCCGTGCCGCTGGGCCGTACGGTCACCAGTGTGCCGTCTTCAAGGTACCATTGTATGACGTCGCTTGTCGGGAAACCTGCCTTGTCTGCACTGTCAGGATCTGCGGGATCCCAGACCAGGCCCTCCTTGAGGTCGCGTATCTTCACAACCTTGACGCCACCCAAGGACTGTGGCTGGTTCTTGCGATAACCAGCCATGATGCCTTTCATGATATCCATGCCGCTGGCGCCTTCGAAATACTTGTTGAGGCCTTTTTCTTCATGGAAGCCGTGCTGTACAAAGAGCTCATCCAGGCGCTGCAGGAGTGATTTTCCCATGGATCGCCAGTACAGGGTCATCTCCGCTGTAATCGCGGCGGCTGAAATACCGTCCTTGTCCCGTACTTCGGTCTCAACAAGGTAGCCGTAACTCTCTTCGGTGCCGTACACAAAGTCCAGACCGGTTTCCTCGAAGCGCCGCATGAGGTCAGCTATCCATTTGAAGCCGGTCAGGCATTCGTGGCACTCTGCCCCGTATGATCTGGCTACCCGTGACATGAGCTCGCTGGTGACTATGCTCTTGATGAGGGAGGGCCTTGGTGGCATGTGGCCGGATTCCTTCAGGGTCAACAACAGGTAGTCCGCATGCAGGGCCCCAAGCTGGTTGCCGGTGATCAGTGTGAAGCCGCCCTTGCCGTCAGGCACAGCGATACCCAGGCGGTCGGCATCGGGGTCGGTGGCCATGACTACGTCGGCCTTGACTTTTACTCCAAGCTCAAGGGCCATCTTGAGGGCTGCCGCCTCTTCAGGGTTGGGGTATGAGACCGTGGGAAAGCCACCGTCCGGCAGGCGCTGTTCCGGTACGGTGAGCACCTCGAGTCCAAGGTCGCCCATGATACGCTCCAGATGCATGGCGCCGGTGCCATGGAGGGGGGTGTAGACGATCTTCACCTCCCCGGCCAGCTTCCTGAACAGCTCGGGTCTCAGGAGCTTGGACTTGACCATGGCCACGTATGGCTCGTCAACTTCCTTGTCGATCATCACCAGGAGACCCTTGGCCAGGGCTTCTGCCTTGTCCATGGTCTTGATGGTCTTGACACTGTTCACCCGCTGTATGATGCCATCATCGTGGGGCGTAATTATCTGGG
>MIBM01000401.1 GCA_001830645.1 Spirochaetes bacterium RIFOXYC1_FULL_54_7 | reverse complement strand
AGGCGTGTATAAGTGGCTTGCCGTTCGGCGGAAGCTTATCAAGCTGAAGAACGTTTGGAAGGGTCGTATCCGCGAGACCCTTGTGGGCATGGCTTCCGCTAAAGCGGAGAAGAAGCAATACCAAATAACGTACCTTCGAGGTTATCTTCGTGCTTACGAGGAGTGCCGGGGCGAGGTTCGAGCGTTATGCCATTCTCCAAGATGGCAGGCTCCGGACTTTGACAAGGGCGCGAGGAAGTTTTTGGAGGACAAGTGTCCGACGTTCGAGTAATAAAAAATCATCTGGTCTTCCGTTCCGGGAGCGTCGGCCAGCTCCGCGCGGTCTTCCCCCTCCTCAAGGAGGCCACCATAGGCGGCGAGCGATTTGCCGCCGTCCCCCACACTCTTGAGAGCGCGAAGATCCTGAATAACCTCGGGATCGCGGCGCCGAGTCCGATACGGACGGCTTACTCCTGGCCGGGGCGGTACGCACCAAGATGGTATCAGATCGATACCTCCGAGTTTTTCACTCTCAATATGAGGTGTTATTGCCTTTCAGCCATGCGAACGGGAAAAACGCTCAGCGCACTCTGGGCCGCAGACTACCTCCGGCAAGTAGGAAAAGTGAAACGGACATTGATCGTCGCCCCCCTCTCAACCCTCTGGGATGTCTGGCAGACAAACATCTTCGAGTCGTTCCCGCTCAGAACCTTCGCGGTGCTGCATGGTGACAGGAAGAAACGGCTTGCACTACTGGCGCAGCCCTACGATTTTTATATTGTGAACCACCATGGGGTGAGGCTTCTTGAGCAGGAGCTGAGGGTAAGGCCAGACATCAACCTTGTCATTATCGACGAAGTCGCCACAATGAGGAACAGCAGGGCGAAGACCCTCTGGAAGCCCTTAAACGCAGTGTTGAACCAACATGGAATTGTTCGAGCAGCGTGGGGCCTCACAGGCTCACCGACGCCGACCGGGCCGACCGACGCTTTCGGCCAAAGTAAGCTCATTACCCCAGAGAAGCTGAAGGGGCATTTCACCGCCT
>MIBM01000400.1:379-824 GCA_001830645.1 Spirochaetes bacterium RIFOXYC1_FULL_54_7 | reverse complement strand
TTCCGCAGACAATTCAGGGTTCTGCTCAAGGGTGATCTTTACATTCTCCCGTCCCTGACCAAGCTTTTCCTCTCCGTAGGTGTACCATGCGCCTTTTTTATCCACAATATTACATTTAACCGCGGCATCGATAAGGCTGCCAGAGGCAGAAAGGCCCTTGCCGAACATGATCTCCAGCTCGACCCTACGGAATGGGGGAGCGACCTTGTTCTTCACGACTTTGACACGGACCTTGTTGCCCACCGCATCATCGTCTCCGCGTTCTATGGTCTCTATTCGTCGTACCTCTATGCGTATTGATGCATAGAATTTAAGGGCGTTTCCTCCGGTGGTAGTCTCCGGGTTACCGAACATAACGCCTATCTTCATGCGGATCTGGTTGATGAACACCAGGATGGTCTTGGATTTACTAAGGGTTCCGGTAAGTTTACGCAAGGCTTGGCTC
>MIBM01000400.1:0-170 GCA_001830645.1 Spirochaetes bacterium RIFOXYC1_FULL_54_7 | reverse complement strand
AGGGTCGAGCGCATGCTCTGCATCGATGAAGGCACATATGCCGCCCAGTTTTTGCGCCTCGGCTATGACATGGAGAGACAGGGTCGTCTTACCCGAGGATTCTGGGCCGAATATTTCAACGATACGACCCTGGGGGAGTCCTCCGATACCTAAAGCGGCATCGAGGCCGA
>MIBM01000399.1:1057-1662 GCA_001830645.1 Spirochaetes bacterium RIFOXYC1_FULL_54_7 | reverse complement strand
CTCGCCGGCAACCCCAACTCGGGCAAGACAACCCTGTTCAATACCATCACCGGAGCTCACCACAAGGTAGGCAACTATCCGGGAGTAACCGTGGAGCGCCGCGAAGGCTCAAGGACCAGGGGTACTCGGGAGTACCGCTTCGTGGATCTCCCGGGCATTTACAGCCTTACCGCCTACTCCATGGACGAAGTGGTAGCCAGGGATTTCCTTCTGGACGAGAAGCCCGATGTGATCGTAGACGTATTGGATTCCACCAACCTGGAGCGGCACCTGTACCTGTGCCTGCAGTTCCAGGAGTTGGGAATTCCTGTGGTCGGAGCCCTGAACATGAGTGATGAGGCCGAGGCCAAGGGCATTACGGTAGACGACAAGATCCTGTCTAGGGTACTCGGCCTGCCTATGGTCAAGACCGTTGGCCCCAAGGGTAGCGGTGTCGATGAACTCCTGGATGCGATCGACGCGATTGTCGATGGCAGGCTGGTTTCCGACCGTTTCATACAGTATGGCGACGAGGTGGAATCCAGACTGACAGAACTGGACAGCCTTATACGGGCCGACGAGGCCTTTGCATCCCGTTTCCCGTCCCGCTGGCTGGCGGTTAAACT
>MIBM01000399.1:486-1032 GCA_001830645.1 Spirochaetes bacterium RIFOXYC1_FULL_54_7 | reverse complement strand
TACAGGTAGCTGCTTTGGCCGCAACGGCCTGGCTGGAGAAGCACTACGGCAAGGATGCGGAGATAGTGGTTTCCGAACAGCGCTATGGCTATATACGGGGCGCTGTCAAGGAGAACGTGAAGATCGTCAGGAAGAATGCCTTCACCGTGACGGAGTCCATAGACCGGGTGGTCATGAATCCCTTCCTGTCCCTGCCTATCTTCGCGGCGGTGCTGTGGTCCGTCTTCCAGATAACCTTCCTGCTGGGTGAATATCCCATGGCCTGGCTGGAAAGTCTGTTCGGATTCATTGCAAGGGCGCTGGAGTCAGCCATGCCCGAGGGTCTGCTGCGCTCTCTTCTGGTTGATGGTATCATAGGTGGCGTTGGAGGCGTGTTCTCCTTTGTTCCCCTGATTGTCATACTGTTTTTCCTGCTATCCATACTGGAAGACCTTGGCTACATGTCCAGGGCTGCCTTTGCCACTGACAAGCTGCTGCATTCCTTTGGACTGCATGGCCAGTCAATCTTTCCCATGATGCTCGGCTTTGGCTGTTCGGTTCCGGCTA
>MIBM01000399.1:0-467 GCA_001830645.1 Spirochaetes bacterium RIFOXYC1_FULL_54_7 | reverse complement strand
GAAGAGTCCTCGGGACAGAATAATTACCATCCTGGTGATTCCGTTCATGAGCTGCGGCGCCAAACTGCCAGTATACGTACTGTTGGCTGCGGCCTTCTTCCCGGAAAACGCTGCCAACATGGTCATGCTGGTCTATATCGTTGGAGTGGTACTGGCCCTGCTGTCGGCCCTGCTGCTTAAAAATACCATACTGCGCGGTGATCCCACGCCCTTCGTCATGGAACTGCCACCATACCGGGCTCCCACCGCCAGGGGCGTGGTGTGGCATGTCTGGGACAAGAGCTGGCAATACATCAAAAAGGCCGGTACGGTGATATTGGCGGCCTCGGTGCTCATTTGGGCCGTTACCACCTTTCCGGTCTGGAAACCTACGGATACCGAACTGGACGCCCTTGCCGCGACCTGGGATACCGGAAATGGTGCCACTGGCGTTAACGGAGGAACTGCCGCAGGCGATTCTGGCATCA
>MIBM01000398.1:4287-6055 GCA_001830645.1 Spirochaetes bacterium RIFOXYC1_FULL_54_7 | reverse complement strand
CTGCTGACCATCCAGTCGCTGATGGTCCCGCTCTTCCTCGAGGTGACCATACTGGACAAGTTGCTGGGCGACGCGCTCCGGAGCGTCGGGCTATTCGACGGAAGCGATTTCCGGTTGTTCCATAATACCCGCTTCGGCGTGCTGCTCATCTATATCGGGTCGGCCCTCCCGGTCGGGATATACCTGTCGACCGCCTTCATCAAGGGAATCCCCGACGCCATCATCGAGGCGGCGCAGATAGACGGGGCCGGTTATTACCACATCTTCTGGTCCATCATCCTCAGGATGTCGGCCCCGATCGCGGTGACCATGTGCATCCTGAATATCCCGGGCCTGTGGAACGAGTTCGCGCTCATCAACATACTGGTCAGCGACGCGGGGCTGAAGTCCCTGCCGCTCGGCATATTCAAATTCTCGGGAGCCCTGTCGTCGGATTACGGCAAGCAGTTCGCGGCGCTCGTCATCGGCATGTTCCCGATGCTCGCCTTCTACGTCGCGTTCCGCAAGCAGATAACCGCAGGCGTTGCCGCGGGCGCCATGAAAGGCTGATCCGGAGACGGTTTTCGCGGCTTGACGATAGGAGGCATTTATCTGATGGCATATATGATGCGCAAAACATGCCTGTACCTGTCATTGTTGGTCGCGTTCCATGGAGTCGCGCATGCCCAGGAGGGGATGTGCCGGGTACTGATAACGGGGATGGCGGACGTAGCCGTAGAGGAGGTTTTTCGTCTCGCCGGACTTCGACACGGCTAATATCATGTCGGTGTCACCTATGGTTTTCATGAAGGTGCTGCGGGATAGCCCTGGGTTGTACAGGAACACTAGCACCCCGGAAAGGCCGTGCCGAGCGACAGCTCGTTGTGGTAAGACGTCAAGCCGCAGGCCTTGTCGAGAAGCTCCTTGGCCACAGTGCGGGAGTCTCGGAGTATCGATGCGAGCACCACTTCCGACTGCTCGTTGGAGTAGTAGCGTGTTATAGTGTCGATGTTGCTGCCCTTGTCTATCAATTAAGCTCCGGCCGAGTCGTAACCGTACTATTCGAGGCACTTCAGGCGGTTCCATGCATGATTTCCTTCTATTGTCCACGAAGCAGAGCTTGGTCAAAGAGATGCGCGATTCCCTTGTCGATTGATGGCCCGGATATCGGCCTATTGGTGCACGGCTCCGGCGGATGTTATAATAGCCTCATGAAAATGCCGGTGACCATTCTATCCAGGACTTCTGTGTTGCTTTCATACATAGACTTCTCCTTGGCGTGGTATGAAGTATACCACAGTTTAAACTAATACCACAATACTTGGTTGTCAAGAGAAAAATCATGTCAGGAATACACACTCAATTGATAAAAAGCATTCAAACTTCATGAGCCTGTCACCCGCGTCAAGATGGCCATCATCCGCGCTTTACAAAGCGACGCTTCTTGAAGCGACGCATCCCCGTCTGCATGCACAACGTAAGCGCCGACGCGGTCTACCGCCCCAGCTACTGGAACGCCTTCGGCATGGACGAAGAAGGCAGCGACTATCGGGCATGCGAGGCGCTCGGGCCGATGTATAAGTAACTAACAACGCCAAGTCACCACGGTCTGGTAGCTTAGAAAATTGATGCACGGGGGGAAGAGAAGGGAGCTCCCTTCTCTGTAAGGACTGGGGCAATTCGCCAGAGTACTGGCGCGCCAGAGTACTGCCGCCCCAGACCCTGTGGTGCTTCGCCAGGGTACTGGCGCCGCGTCTCGCACCACACCCCGCCCGCGCACCCTCATTCA
>MIBM01000398.1:691-4277 GCA_001830645.1 Spirochaetes bacterium RIFOXYC1_FULL_54_7 | reverse complement strand
AGTAGGTCGTGGGCCAAATCAGGGATCAAAAAGCGGATCGTAAGTTCAGGGCGATACCCGGATCCCGGCTAAGACCGACAAAATTTCGAGCTGATAATGCATGTCAATAGATATGTCCATCATAATGGACATATCTATTGACGAAGCAGTTTCCATCCATCATGCTGGACATATGTCCAAAGACCTTGTGATCCCGCGTCCGCGCTACCTCGAACGCATCCGGCCTTTCGCCGGCACTCCTCTCATCAAGCTGATCACAGGCCAGCGACGCGTCGGGAAGAGCAGTATCCTGAGACTCCTCGCCGAGAGATTCAGGGTCGAGCGCCCCGGACTCCCCCTGATCTATATAGACAAAGAACTCTCACGCTGGGACAAAGTCAGAGACGGCCCCAGTCTCGAAGCCGAGGCCATGGCGGTACCCGGCACGGGCAAGGTAGCCCTCTTCATCGACGAGGCCCAGGAGATCCCCGGCTTCGACCGGGCGCTCCGGAGCCTGGCGGCACAGGGGCGTCACGACATATATGTCACCGGCTCGAATGCCCAACTCCTTTCTGGCGAAATCGCGACCCTCTTCGCGGGACGCACAGCAACCGTACGCGTCCATCCCCTGTCCTACGATGAATTTCTGGTCTTCCATGGGCGGAACGACTCGGATGAGTCCCTCAACCTGTACCTCCGTTACGGCGGCCTCCCCTTCCTGCGCAACCTGGCCCTCGAGGACGAGACGGCCCTCGAGTACCTCGGCGGAGTCTTCGACAGCGTCGTGCTCAAAGACATCGTCCTCCGCCACGGCGTCAGGAATCCGGCAATCCTCGCACGCATCGCCGAGTTCGTGGCAGACTCGATCGGGAGCCCGACCTCGGCACGCAATATCGCCAACTACCTGAAGTCCAGGGGCATAGAGGTCTCGCCCCAGTCCGTACTCGATTACCTCGCCTACCTCGAGCAGTCCTTCGTCGTCCGGCGCGTCAAGCCTGAAGACCTCCAGGGCAAGCGCATCCTCGAGGGTGGTGACAAATACTATTTCGAGGATCTCGGCCTCCGCACGAGGGTCCGCGTCTTCTCCCAGCGCGAACTCGGCAAGGTGGTAGAAAACGCAGTCTTCCTCCGCCTCGAACTCGACGGCTGGACGGTGCATTCGGGCAGGGTCGGAAGCCGAGTGGTCGACTTCGTCTGCGATCGCGCGGGACAGCGCATCCATGTCCAGGCCACCTACCTCCTCGCAGACGAGGCGACGAAGGAGCGTGAGTTCGGTACCCTCCTCAGGCTCGACGACGCGTGGCCCAAGTTCGTGGTAAGCATGGATCCCATCCAGGCCGACGAGCGCGGGGTCAGGCACCTGTCCCTGAGAGATTTTCTGCTCGGCGACTACGAGAAGCGCGCTGGATAGTCCACGGTTCAGCCTGGCTCGGCGGATTGGATCAGCCGCACGCATCCACCCCAAGTGCAAAATGTACAGCTTCCTTCACCTTGAGTATCTTCTCCACTGTGAGGGCAGCGACAAATCCACCTGGTTTGCTTTTCCAGACTGTCTGGATAGTGTCCAGGTTCACAGCGCAATCTGTCTGCATGCCGTCCTGCAGACCAAGCACCACCTCGGCTGGATACCCCGGATCGTGGGGGTAATCGGGGCAACGGTTACTGAACCCAGAAAACGAAGCGCGGAGTTGCGGTTGAGAACGAGTACCGGGCGTCGTTTGTCAGGAGCAACAAAGGGATACCAGTATACTTCTCCCTGTTTCATAGGTCGCCCCAATCCTGCTCTGCCGCCCATTCCACCACATCCCTCAAAATTTCCGGATAACGGGTATACCCTTCCGCATGCTGCCGTTCCAGCATATCGATGTGGTAGTGACGAAGCGCTAACTGCAAAGCCTCCCTGATGAACGCGGACCTTATTGTCTTCAGCGACTGGATTACTTGATCAACTTCAGACAACAAACCTTCATCGATAGTTATTTGCACCGTTTTCATCACCAACTCCCTAACTTAATGTGGGTATCTATGTATCCTGTAATCCACATTTGCCTATGGCGTAATCATGTTTTTACAGTTTCTGGAGGCTCGCTACCCCTCGGAGGGCGGATCATGAACAAAAAGAACAAAATGCAATAAACGCCCGTTAAATATACAGCTCAGGTTTTCCGTGTGAAGATTGCCCAAGCTTTTACACGGAGGACATTATGAAGAAGACAATTCTTGGCATGATCATGGTTCTTGCGCTTCTGGCGCCGGCTTTCAGCGAAGGACAAAAGGAAGCAGTTCCAGGAGCAGCAGGGTCCAGCGGCAGCTATCCGTCGCTCGTACTTAAACTTGGCCACATAGCAGACCCCAGCCACCCCTACGCCCAAGGTGCCGTCAAGTTCAGCGACCTTGTAAAGGAAAAGACAGGCGGCAAGATCGATGTGCAGGTATTTGCCTCGTCACAACTCGGAGACCAGAAGACCCTGATCGAGGGGCTGGTATTCGGCACCATCGACATGGCCCTTGTGGGGACAGCGGCTCTTACCCAGTTCCAGCCGCAGATGGGCATCTTCGACCTGCCCTTCCTGTTCGACGACCGGGCACATGCATTCAAGAGCCTTGACTCTGTGGGCATGGACATTGGCAAGGCACTTGAGCCAAAGGGAATCAAGCTCCTGGGTTACATGGAGAACGGTATCCGCCACATGACCAACAACACCAGGGAAATCAAAACACCAGCGGACATGAACGGCCTGAAGATCCGGGTCCAGACCAGCAAGATATTCATAGAGATGATGAAGGCCATGGGCGCCTCACCCACCCCGATGAGCATGGATGAGCTGTACTCCGCCATGCAGTCCGGTACTGTCGATGGCCAGGAAAACCCATCCGCACACATCTATACCCAGCGCTACTATGAGGTGCAGAAGTACGCGAGCCGCACCGCCCACGCCTATGCTCCGGAACCGGTGCTCATCTCCCTTGCAAAATGGAATTCCCTGCCCGCGGCCGTCCAGCAGGTTATCCTCGAGGCCGCGGCGGAGTCCATCGTCTGGCAGCGGGAGCTGTCCACCAAATCAGACGAGGAGCTGTGGGACAAGATCAAAGCCACCGGCAAGATGAAGGTAATCGATGTCGACCGCAAGCCTTTCCAGGCTGCCACTGCCAAGGTCATCGAGATGTTCGCCGATTCCGTCGGCAGGGACAACCTCGCCAAGATAGACGCACTGCGCTAAACCAGACGGCAGAAGACTATGGAGCGGCTGGTGATTGACCAGCCGCTTCGTGTGTGCTCATGCCGTATTGCCCAAGGAGGCATCGATGAACTCAGTGCTCAAAGGACTCCGTACCGTACTCTACTGGTTTTCGGTCACGGCAATGTCGATCATGCTGGCGGTTACTTTTTTTTCAGTGATCAGCCGTTATGTCTTTTCATTCACCTTCGACTGGGCTGAGGAACTCTCCCGCTTCCTGTTTGTCTGGTCGGTTTTCCTTGGATCCGCCCTCATCATGGGAGAAAACGGACACCTTGCAGTGGAATTCCTGCCCAACAAGCTCAAGGGAACAATACCTGGTCTGCTGGTGGAGTTCATCATCAAGCTGTGCAGCTACACGATCATAC
>MIBM01000398.1:0-667 GCA_001830645.1 Spirochaetes bacterium RIFOXYC1_FULL_54_7 | reverse complement strand
AGATGACCAGGATGATGATGTTCCAGACCTCTCCGGGCATGGGCATTCCCATGGGCATAATCTATTCGGTCATCCCCCTCAGCTCCATCCTCATGATTCTCTACACGCTCCAGGATACCTTTGCCTTCGTGCGCAGGGTGCTTGACCATGGCAGGACAACCAGGACGGGGGCTTGATATGTCATTCATATTCGTTGGTATTTTCCTTGTTCTAACGATAGTCGGAGTCCCGGTGGCCTTCTCCCTGTGCCTGTCAGTGGCGTATATCCTCGTGGCGCACATGCAGATGCCGCTGGTCATGATTCCCCAGATCCTGTACACAGGCATAGATTCGTTCTCATTCATGGCGGTGCCGTTTTTCATGCTGGCCGGGTCCTTCATGTCAGCCGGCGGTGTTACCAAGCGGTTGGTCAGCTTTGCCCAGTCCCTGGTCGGTTCGCTCTGGGGCGGTCTTGCCCAGGTTGTCTGCGTGGCAGGCATGTTTTTCGCGGCCATCTCCGGCTCGTCCGCCGCGACGACTGCTGCCATAGGCACGACCATGATAGACGAGATGGAAAAAAAGGGTTACAAACGCGACTTCGCAGCCGCAACTGTAGCAGCAGCCGGTACGGTCGGCATCGTCATTCCGCCTTCGATCACCATGGTTGTCTACGGTGTGGTGGCGGGTG
>MIBM01000397.1 GCA_001830645.1 Spirochaetes bacterium RIFOXYC1_FULL_54_7 | reverse complement strand
GCTTCTCAACACCACTATCCCCGCACGTGATTCCGGTGTTCCGGGTTTTCGTGAAAGATACGAAGCCGTCCGCGATGTTCCACCGGACAGGACTATCCATCCCGGTAAGGCGCGTTTCAGGACGGTCTCATGGGCTTGCGGAAATCGGATACAATCATACGGATCGTTTCGCCTCCGCACTTTCCTGCTAGCGCGCGTTGACTACGGTCAACATGCCCCCGTCCTCATGGTCGATCACATGGCAGTGGAGCATCCATTGGCCGCTTTCCGTCATAACGAAAGCCAGGTCGATGTAGCCTCCCGCTGGTACCGGGATCGTGTCCTTACGGATCGGCTGAGCCGGAGCGACGCCGTTCACAGACAGTACCTGGAATACGGTTCCATGAATATGGATGGGATGGTCCATCCTATGACCGCCGGCTGTAACGGCATCGTCGTTGAAGATCCGGAGCTTGACGAGCTCCCCTGTCTTCACGTTCAGGGCTTCCGTTTCCGGAAAGGATTTCCCGTTGATCGTCCATCCGACCATCCCCATCGCCGATGAACCCATGCTTCCCATCATGTTGCCCATCCCCATGCTCCCACCCATACCCATCTGCATCATACCCCCCATGCGGGAAGCCACGCGGAGGACGAAATCAGGTGCTTTTTCCTGCGCCCCGGGAAGGAAACGAAGGTCCGGAGGAACGAAGGGCGAAGGCACCAGAGCGACGCTTCCGGTTCCATAAACAACGGGAATCGAAATGCCCAAGTCCGGGCGATCGCTCGCTATGGAGTAGAGCGCACCAGGCTCACCGTCCGCGATGAACTCGGCGTCGACCCTCTCCCCCGGAGCGATTTCTATCGTATCGCTTTCATACGGCGCCGCGAGCGCATGCCCGTCCAGGTGTGTGATTCTGAAACGATGACCGGATACCTTCAATTGGTGGATCGCGGCTGTAGACGCGTTGATGAAACGCAGTTTCCAGCGCTCCCCGCGGGTCACGGCCAGAGGCTCGATTGCCTGTCCCGTCTTTCCATTGACGGTTTCAACGTTG
>MIBM01000396.1:1941-4841 GCA_001830645.1 Spirochaetes bacterium RIFOXYC1_FULL_54_7 | reverse complement strand
TGGGCATAGTCCTTGACCACGAGCGCAACAGCAAAGCCAAATGCCGCAATGCCGAACTGGAGATAAGTGCACCTGGCAGCAAGGTCAGGATCTACGTCATACCCACCGACGAAGAACTGGTCATGACTGAAGACGCCTACGCCCTGATGAACGGCAGCTATGACGTGCACACCAACTACCGCTACCGCTTCCAGGATCCTGCCTATGTCAACAAGCAGCGAGCCGAAGACCTTGAGAAGGATTTGAAGAAGAAACCCTACTTAGCGGATCTCATAGCCTATCCACCCAGGAAGTAACTCCATGAAGTGACCCCGCGGAGCAAATCCGCGGAGTGCACTTGTGGAGTGAACCCGCCACCGCCAGCCGGGCTGTAAAAGACCGGTCCCGCATTGACTAATCGGAAAATCCAACTACCTGAGCTCCTTGAAAGCCGCCCGGATGGAGAGGTATACTTGATTGATGGACATACAGGAATTCGAAAGCTGGGCGAGTGGCCTTCTTGACATAGCAGCCTTCGGAAAGGTCGACGATTCCCTGAACGGCCTTCAGGTCGGGCGATCAGACGGAGCCTTGCGCAAGCTGGCTTTTGCCGTGGACGCCAGCCTTGAAACCATCCGCCGCGCCAAGGAAGCAGGAGCCCAGGCTCTTTTCGTACACCATGGATTGTTCTGGGGAAAGCCACTGCCGGTAACCGGCAACCTACTTGCCAGATTGTCGGTACTCCTTGAAGCCGATATGGCACTTTACGCCTGCCACCTGCCCCTGGATGCTCATGCAGAGCTAGGAAACAACGCCGTGCTTGCGCGCATGCTAGGTCTGAAAGATATCCAGCCCTTCGGCGAATACCATGGCATCAAGATTGGCTTTAAAGGCATACTCGACCCAAGCCTGGATCTTGGCGCCGTAGTCCGTAAAGTGTTGCCTGCAGGCGACCAGGCCAGGACCATCTTGCCCTTCGGCCCACAGAGTATAGCCAAGGTCGCTGTCGTCTCGGGAGGAGCCCCCTTCGAGCTGCTTCAGGCCGCCGCGGAGGGCCAGGACCTGTACATAACTGGCGAACCATCCCATTCAATCTATCATGAAGCAGCGGAATCCCGAATAAATTTCATTGCCGCTGGCCACTATGCCACCGAAGTGCACGGTGTAAAAGCCGTCGCGGAACGCGTCTCCCGCGACCTGGGCCTTGAGACCGTATTCATAGAACAACCAACGGGCCTTTGAGGCGTGGTCCCCGGCGGGGGCCTGTATGACAATCCGTTTTCGGAGGTATCGCCGGTGGGCGTGAACAGCAAGGCCAGGGCTCTGGCACCCTTACTACTGAGCATGGCTATAATCATTGTAGACCAGCTTGCCAAACTGGCCGTAGCCAGACTCATCCCGACCGGCCGCATTGCCTGGACCGCCTTTGATGATTTCTTCTGGCTGGTGCATCAGAAGAACACCGGAGCCGCTTTCAGCATAGGCGACAGCATGCCCGAGTTTGCCCGGGTAGCCATTCTGATACTCATGCCCTTGGCCTTGCTTGTGGGGCTGTGCATCTACATGCTTGGAACCGATGAGCTTTCAGGCCTCCAACGCTGGGCAGTTGGTGGCATCATCGGTGGAGGCATAGGCAACATCATCGATCGCATCTTCAGACCGGAAGGGGTCATAGACTTCCTTTCCTTCAAATTTTACGGCCTGTTTGGCCTTGAGCGCTGGCCCACCTTCAACGTGGCCGATTCCGCGGTAGTGGTCTTTGGCATCCTGTTGGTGGTGGCCGGTTTCTTCATACCAGTAGTGCACCCCGAAAGCCAGGGGAATGACCAGGGGCAAGGCCAAAAAATCTCCCGGGAGCAGGGCCAGGTGGATGGCAAACCAAGTCCCTGAGCCTGGAACCGGCAGACGGATGACGGTTGGCGTACGCTTTGTGTTTGGCATCCTGGCTGGCTTTACTTTTACCGGGGTGCTTTTTTTTACCCTTCTGGCCCTCTGGAGCGTCTTTGCAGGACCTTTTGTGCGGCTTCAATCAGCCAGTTTTGTGATTGTCTGCTCTCTGTGCTTCGCAGGGAGCTTGGGTATCCGGATTTATCGGGGCATTCGCCGACGTTTGAGTAAACCCTTTCTGCGGTGATTGTCTGTATGGCTGCAATGGCCAGGTTGGCGCCCGATACCCGCCAAGAAATGGAAATCAATAGATCGCCTTTGGCGTCGAATGATTCGCCCTCTATGTCGAAGCTGGACAAAAGCTGCTCATGCTTTTCGTCAAGTTAGGGGATCTGTCTTCAAATCTTGTTCGATTATCTTATTGATCAATACAATTCATTCTGTATCATGGAATTATGTCGATCTCATCCATTGCAGGTAAAAGTGCTGTTGCTCGACACTTGGCACGCTTGTTGCATAAAAAGATGTGGAAAGTGGTCATAAAATACTTTTGGCTATCCTTAGAATATGTTATTCTTTATATTAGTAGTTTTGTATGTTTAGGAAGTCAGCGGGATTCCGATAATCGTTATGGGTCGGACTGCCATTGGAGATTCGGGGTTCCGGCGCCTCCAGGAGGAATGCGATGGGTGGTATCACACTGAAAACAACTCTAAAAACCACAATGATGGCCGTGATAGCCATTTCTGTCATGGTATTGCTTTCCACCTGTGAGCTTTTCTCTGTGGGCTTGGGAACCAAGGTCGACATCGAAGCGCCGGACGTCTTGGTGACCAGTCCGGTCAACGGCTCCTACATCGGTGGTGACCTGGTGATGACCGGTACTGCCAGCGATGACACCGCATTGGCCTACGTGGCGGTACTGATCGACGGCGTAGAATACCAGGCCACCCTGAGGGACGGTGGATGGACCATTCGCATTCCCACCATCTCGACCGGTGCCGGTGCTGCGCGCACCCTGTTGATTCCCAATG
>MIBM01000396.1:0-1890 GCA_001830645.1 Spirochaetes bacterium RIFOXYC1_FULL_54_7 | reverse complement strand
AGAAACGTCTTCTTGTATACATCGACAATTCGGCTCCGACTGTGGTCGTGACCAATCCCTACTCGTTGACCGCCGGGATAGATCCCTGGACCGTGTCAACCTTCATTGATGTCAAAGGCGAATCCTGGGACAGTTTCCCTTTGCGCGAAGTCTGGGTATCTTTACTCGATGCTTATGGGGACCCGGTTCTGCACAGCGGCCAACCGGTAGCCAAGCGGGCCGACGGTACCGCCAGCTGGAGTGCCCGCTTCGTATTCGCCGACTATGGCCTGGCCGACGGCGACTACCGCCTCGCCGTCAGTGCCACAGACCAAGCCGGCAATGCTTCGGCATCCTTCCTGCACATCCAGAACATCCGTTCCGGCATAGTTGCGGCCGGAGACCTTCCGCCCACCGTAAACCAATTGGGTGCCTATCTTCTAACCCCGACTGACGACATCGATGGCTTCGATGAGTCCATTTTAACCGATTATGACGATTTCCAGTTCAAGATCGAGGCGGACCTCGACAGGCCAGTGGTCAGCTATTCCAACGTGTCGTCGGCTATCATCCCGAATGTCCTGGGTAAGGAAGTGCCGGTGATTGGCCTGATCACCGATGATTCACAGGGTGTCGACCTCGATTCGATCTATGCCCGCATCTATCGTTACGGTGATTTTGATCAAGTGGTTAACGACCAGCTTGACGCTGCCCGCAAGCGTCCGATTGGCGACGGCCTGACTGTCAGCTTCGAATTCGATCTGAAGGACAGCGCTGACGCTTATCTCCAGAATGGCTCCTACACCATGGAAGTCCACGCCGCCGATACTGCCGGTAAAACCAACCTGCCTGCCCTTAGCCTGATCGACTTCATAGTTGATTCGTCGGCGCCGGTCATCTCTGCTGTCAGTCCGGCAGATGGCGCATACGTGGCAATTGCCCCCGATGGAACGGTGGACTTCCTGGCCACTATTGTAGACGACAATCCCTTGGGCGGTGCTACGGTTGAGAGCTATCGCCTGCTGGGCGATGGCAGCCTGGACGGAGCCGCTGTGGCTACGACCCTTCTGACGGAACAGCCCGCAGGATCCGGGTATTTTACCGCTGCCGTACCCCGGCCCACCGATGCCGCGTACTTCGCCCTGCGCTTGTCGGTACGTGACGATTCCGGCAAGTCCCAGACCCAGGTGTTGCGCTACCGTGTTGACTCCGATACTCCGACCATCGCTATTGACTCGCCGGCTCCCGGTGCCTGGGTCGTCGGTGACGGCTTCACCGCCCGTGGCACAACCGCCGACCTTGGTTCGCGCGTTGTATCGGTGCTGGTGTCCTTGAACCGGAATCCGGCGGATGCCAGGGTATGGACTTCGGCCAATGTCAATGCTCTTACCGGCGCCTGGAATGCCCCGATGTCCCTCGAAGGCATGGATGAAGGACAATACTACCTATATGCTAAATCGGTAGATGAGGCCGGTAACGAATCAACTGTGGCAGAACGGCCTTTCCCCTACGACAATGCCGCTCCCTACCTGGATGAAACCGCAGTGGGTGTCACGCCGACCTTCGCCAATGGCGACATTGTTTTCACCGGTTCGATATATGACTCCAACGAGCTGTCAAGCCTGCGCCTGTCTATGGATGGCACCATGCTCTATACCAAAAACGCTTCCACCGATATCACGTTCCGCGATGCAAACCAAGCCAATCCCTACGCATGGTCCTACATCTATGTCCTGACCGACGCCGACCGTACCGCCGACGAGAACTCCGTGGTGGAACGCAGCTTTGTGATGAGTGCCCAGGACATTTCCGGCAGGACGATCAGTCTGGAAAGAAAGATAACTCTGGACACCTTCAGCCCCGAGTTCTCCTTCAACGACCCGATCCCGTCCCTGTCTCCAGTCAGCGCCG
>MIBM01000395.1:4728-5008 GCA_001830645.1 Spirochaetes bacterium RIFOXYC1_FULL_54_7 | reverse complement strand
AGCAGCCGTGCTGGTCGCTCCGACAGGATTGCAATGCTGTCACCCAGATAGATCGCCTCGCGAACGTTATGGGTTACCACTATGGCTGTTCTGCCGTCACTCAGCCTCAGATCAAGAAAAAGATCCATGACACTAATCCTGGTCTTGAGATCAAGGGCGGAGAAAGGCTCATCCAGGAGCAGGATCTCGGACGGGAAGGCAAAGGCCCTGGCCAGGGCAACCCGGCGGCGCATGCCACCCGACAATTGATCGGGGAGCTGCCTGGCCGAGCCAGCAAGGC
>MIBM01000395.1:3165-4567 GCA_001830645.1 Spirochaetes bacterium RIFOXYC1_FULL_54_7 | reverse complement strand
CCGGAATAGCCATGATCCAGTCCGGCCAGGATATTCAGTATGCTTGTCTTGCCGCAACCCGACGGGCCGAGTATGGCAGTAACACTGCCTGTGCGGAATTCCAGGGACAGACTGTCTATGACCGGCATGGAGCCGTAGGCCTTGCTTAGACCGGCTAGCGCGTAGGCCATAGAAACCTCTTGGTGACCATATCGAACAAGGCATCGCCGGCGGCGCACAGCAGGATCCCGGCCAGAGCCCAGGCAAAGACCTCGGCGGTTTCAAGTACGAGGCGGGCTTCCTGCATGCCAGTTCCTATGGCCCTGGCCGGCTGGCTGAGCACCTCGCCGGCTATGACAACCTTCCAGGACAAGCCCAGGGCGGACCGGGCGGCTGCCAGGACATGGGGCATGGCAGAAGGGATGCGTATTGATCTTGCTATGTCCAGAGGCGAAGCGCCGAAGGAACGTGCCATGTCGACCAGGCGGTGGTCAACTGATCTGACCCCAGCTGCCACATGTTCGCTGACCACCGGGAAGGACATGACGATGGCAGAGAATACCGGCACCATCCCTGCGGGAAACCAGATCATGGCCAGCAGTATGATGGCAAGCACCGGCGTAGCTCTCAGCACCGTCATTGGAGGTGAAAGCATCGCCCTGAAGCGCCGAGAAATGCCGGAACTGAAGCCGGCAGCCGAACCAGCCAGCATGGCAATGAAGAAGGCTGCAAGGCTCCTCATGGCGGTTGAGCCTATGGCCTCGATGAAGCGCGGTGTTCCAAGCAAACCGGTGAATACGGCAACCACCCGTTCCGGTGCCGGAAGTATGATGTCCTTGCCCATGCCAAGGGCGCCCAGCTTCCACAGGGTGATGAGAAGAGCCGCCGACAGCAGGGAGTCTGCCCTGAAGCCGGCTGAGGTTCTTGTCTTACTGGCTCTGGCCGAAGTCGGCATAGAAGCTTTCAGCGGGAAGTCTCCCGCCAATCGAGACAGGGGCGGAATCCAGGAATACCTTCAGCAGTCCTTCGACCATGGGGCGCGCGGGGCGGGCTTCCAGGAACACATAGTTTGACTGTGGTATGGCCTTTGCCGCAATGGCGGCCTTCAAGCCAATTTCGAATTTCTCTACAAGACTACCCGCCTCCTTGGGATCCACCAGCATCGTGGCAATGGAGTCACGGTAGGCTGCCATCAGAGCCTGCACTGTTGCCGGTCTTTCCTCTATGGTACTGGCCTTGACCACGAAGGCAGTCATGGGATAGTCAGCCAGGCCAGTGGCCTCCTTCCAGAGCTTGCCCAGGGAGAAAGCCTCGCGGGCATTAGGGTTGCCGGCCAGCATCATGGTTGCAAAGGGCTCGGGCACCACAGCCAGGTCTATCCTTCCGGCTATGAGGCTGGCTGCTATTTCCGGTATTGGCAGGT
>MIBM01000395.1:1158-2979 GCA_001830645.1 Spirochaetes bacterium RIFOXYC1_FULL_54_7 | reverse complement strand
GCCGGTAGTCTATGCCTGAATTGTAAAGCTTTGCTGCCAGATTTACTGGCAGCACTGCTGCATCCAACTCTCCTGAGAGGATTTTGGACGCAATGGCATCAGCTGATCCAACCAGTTCGATGGCAACAGAATCACCCCCAGACAGAACCGGCGGTTTTTCAAGCAGGTGGACCATGCCGATTCCACTTGGCCCTTTTATGGCTCCCAGCCTGATTACCACAGGCAGAACCTGGGTTTCCGCTTCCTTCTGGCCCGTAGCCATGACGGTCTGGAAAGCTGTCAGCAGCATGTAAAGAATGAAGAATACTCGTCGCATGTAACTACCTTTCGGGGGCTTCTAGATATCACCCTAATCTATACTAATATATCGAATAGCTCTTGTCGTGGCAATACAGCCGCAGGTATTATATAGTATAGGATATGCGTTGCGATGTCTGTGGTTCCGACGACTCCTTGTTCGTCGTGGTAAGTGATAATTCCCAGGGTGAGGTCCGGTTATGCCGGGCTTGTGCCCTTGAAAAAGGCTATCTTTCCGATGATGGAGAGGCAGCGTCACCACAGCTGGATTCCATTCTGGATCAGCTGGACAAGCCAGAGGATGCCGAGGGAGCCTGCCCTCACTGTGGTATGGGCCAGGAACAGCTGACAGGCTCCGGACGTCTGGGCTGCCCGGCCTGCGTTACAGCCTTCAGGCGCCAGTACCTCCTGGCCAGGAAGCGCAGGGGCCTGCCTGTTGGTTATGCAGGCAAGGTTCCGCGCGATTATTCAGCAAGACTGCCACCTGCTTATTCAGCCACCCTTACCGGGCCTGAAACGGATCCAGGCGCCTCCCCTGGCTTGGGAACACTCAGAAATTCACAACTGCTGGCGGACATAGAATCGGCAGTCCTGGCCGAGGATTTCGAGAGGGCTGCTTTTCTCCGGGATCGCCTCGGTTCGGCCAGTACAGGCGGAAAGCCCGGCAATGTCGTTTGACGGCCCCGTGCTCCACCGGGCGGGTCCTGGAATGTATCCCGATTTTGATGTCGTCGTTCGTTCACGGGTAAGCCTGGGTCGCAATCTAAAGGATACTCCCTTTCCCTGGCGTCTGGATGTCGAGCGTCTTGCAGCTCTTGGTGCCCGGTTGGCCGGGGCTCTGGAGGTTTCAGGGTTCAGGGTAACAAGCATAAGCAAGGTGGATGGAGCATTGCGATCGGTTCTTGCAGACCGGGAGCTGTATCCGAGGCCCTACCTGATGGACGACACCAGAATGGTGGCCGTGCACCCAGTTCTGCCGGCCTGGGTTCTGGTCAACGAGAAAGAACACCTTTCCATCCATATCGACCTGCCTGGCTCGAATTTGTCAAAAGCCTGGGGGGCCCTTTCGTCAATAGATGATGCCTTGTCATTTCTCCTTCCCTGGGCCTTCGAGGCCGGAACGGGCTATCTTTTTTCAGAAGCCGGTCGTTGTGGCACAGGCGTGCAGGCTGTGGTTACCCTGCATCTGCCGGCTCTTGTTTCAGCTGGCCTTGCCGAGCTGGCCCTGCGCAAGGCCATGGAACAAGGCATACTTGCAGGTGGCAGCTACGCCGCCTCGGCGGCCTCGGCCGACCACCTGTTTTCCTTGGCCCTCGAGTCGGCACCCCATGAATCCGAATGGGCAACCATTGAGCGGCTATCGACTACGGTAGCCACCATGGCGGAGTACGAGCGCAGGGTTCGTATGGATCTCATGGCCAATTCACCCTGGGAGCTTCTGGACATTTGTGGCAGGGCCCTGGGCAGGGCTTCCGGCGCCTGGATGGTATCCTGGGATGAAACCGCCGAAATCGTGTCCGGCCT
>MIBM01000395.1:994-1136 GCA_001830645.1 Spirochaetes bacterium RIFOXYC1_FULL_54_7 | reverse complement strand
ATTATACTAGGTATGAGTATGGAAGAAATTTCAGATTTATTGGTTAGCCTCAAGATGTACCGCAGTGCCTTCGCTTCCCGGGAAGACGAACCAGAGGCGCAGAGGCGTGCAAGGCAGCTGAGGAAGGCAACCCGTTCCCTGC
>MIBM01000395.1:0-863 GCA_001830645.1 Spirochaetes bacterium RIFOXYC1_FULL_54_7 | reverse complement strand
TATTGTAAGGGACGCCGACAGCACCGGTTACCGCCTGCTTGAATCCCACAAGGTAGACGTCACCGAACTGCGGCTGGAACTGGAGCGGTCCGCCGCGGGTCGCAAGGGCGGCTTCCTGCTTGGCGACGCTCCCTTGTCCCGTCGCCTTAAATCCATGCTGGAGACAGCGGCTGAAGAGGCCCGCCTCATGGATGGCGAGTATATTGGAACCGAGCATCTGGTTGTGGCCGCCGCCCGTGAAAGCGGCTCCTTGCTGGAGCAGTTCCTGGCCCGTTACGGTGTCTTCTACGAGCAGATGAGGGGTACTCTCAAGCTCCTGTCCGCTGGGCAGGATGACAGGCGAATCCGCGAGGCATCCAGTCAGGCTCCATCGATCCAGAAACCGCAAAGCACAAACAGGCGCTCCATACTCGGTGGCGGAGCCACACCCTTGTTGGACGAACATGCCAGGGACCTGACCACCTGGGCCCGGGAAGACCGCATAGATCCCGTCATTGGCCGGAAAACCGAGACCAGGCGCCTGGTTCGCATCCTGTCCAGGCGCACCAAGAACAATCCGGTGCTCATAGGCGACCCTGGGGTAGGCAAGACTGCCATAGTGGAAGGTCTGGCCCTGCGCATGGCCAAGGGCGATGTGCCCGAGGGCCTCATAGGCAAGCGTTTACTGGTGCTGGACATGGCCTCCGTCGTGGCAGGCACAAAGTACCGTGGCGAGTTCGAGGAGCGCCTCAAGCGCATCATGAAGGAGATTGTGGGAGCGGGCAATGTAATACTCTTCATAGATGAACTCCATACCATCATAGGTGCAGGCAGTGCCGAAGGAACCATAGATGCCTCCAATATGCTCAAGCCGGCTTTGTCCA
>MIBM01000394.1:538-4956 GCA_001830645.1 Spirochaetes bacterium RIFOXYC1_FULL_54_7 | reverse complement strand
CCGCAGCGGGTAGTCTGTGACGACAGTTTCGCCATCTGCATCAATGGAAATCCTCGAATTCCACACTTTAGGCCGGCCATCGGGGTAGCGTTCAAAGGTAAAATCCTCGAGGCGTAGCATTTCGCCTCCGGGAAGGCTTGTCTCTGCTCCAATAGTCAGTGAAAAACTTGTCTCTTCGTGCAGACGGGAGCTCCAGGTTCCACCAAGGATCAGTATGATCAAGCCGATATGCAGTATGTCGGGGCCATGGCGCCGCAGCTTTCCTGGCAGCGACAACTGCACAGTGAATCTTTGAAAGCTGCACAGGGTAAGGTTCAGGGCGAACAAGGCCGTACTTGCCAGGAAAAGAGGGCTGGAGAACATGGTATTGAACGACAGCCGTTCTATAAGTCTGCCCAGGAGTCCGGAATAGTGAGCCGCATAGAAATCAGAAGCCGCTCCTTGAGGAATCAGACCTCCTGCAGCGGCCAGCAGGCCAAGAATGGCTATCAATATGATTGCCAGCTTCAAGGATCGAAGCAAATCAAAGATTCGTGAAAAAACTGATTCCATGCTGCCTCGCATAAATAAATGGATCGACCGCGATTCTCGCAATCGCAGCCGATCCGGTTTCTACTGGGGATTCTACCGATTATCAGTGTGGCTTATCAGTGCGGATCGTGGCACTCGGTACAGGACATCTTGCCTTCCTGATCCTGCTCATGGCAGCTGAGGCAGGACTCGGTTTCTTCATTGACCTTGAAGGTTGCAACAAACTTGCCGTCCTTGTAATCGTTGAGCATAGCAACAGTCTTGGCCACAACATCGGCAGTCAGGCGTGCGCAGCGTTCCTTGCGCCGGTCGTCGCCAAGGGGGATTCCGGAACTGGCAATCCAGGTAGCGTTTGACGCATGGCATAGCGGTGATTCTGAAACCGTCTGGATAAGGTCGATCTTGGGATACGCCTTTTCGGTCAGGGTAAAGGCGCCAGCCATGCCCATTTTTGTGGCTTCCGCTGACGGGAAAGGAATGGTTGAATACCAACCCAGCAGTTCGCTTACCAGTTTGTTCACGTCAGCATCGGCCGCGGCCATATTGATTGCGGCACAGGCACCGGTAAGCGCACCGCACAGGGTACCCCAGTTGGCACCACCGCCGCGACCCCAGGCCATCATGCGGTAGGGAACCTGGTTGTAAGCCCCTCCTACCTTGTCCCGGAGCATGGACGTTATTGCATAAAAAGCGCCGTAAGAGCATCCCGATTTCCAGTAACCTGCGTGACCGCGAACCATGCCTTCCGTTACATCAAGCTTGCTGTACGGAAAAGGACCTTCGGCTACCGGTGTGCTGCTGGGAGTGGCTTCCGCCGCGGATGCGAATGCCGGCCCCAGAACCAAGGCTCCTACCGCGACCCCAAGACCGAGACCGGTCTTCTTCAGGAACCCCCGGCGTGAAACTTCCTTGTCTGCTTGTTTGATCATTGGACTCTCCTCATATACGAGCTGATTAATCACAATAATTCATGTTTCAAAATTTGTAAATATAGAAAGACTCATTTATTAACGATATTTAATGTTCTATTTGTTTTTCTTGCCTTGGACTTGTTGCTGCCGATCCGGCAACACAGACTTCCTGCCCGGATCTCCCTTGCTCGATGCAATCGATGAAGTGGCTTACACAGCCACAGACCAGTTCGTAGTCGCTATAGGTGCCACGTTTCACGTCCTTTACAAGGCCAGCCCGCTTCAGAATGGCGAGGTGTTTTGATACCGTGGTGATGTCGGCTCCGACAGCCTCGGTCAATTCAGAGACGCAGCGAGGGCGTTCTTCGAGCATTTCCATCATGAGAAGCCGCGAGGGGTGTGCAAGGGATTTAAGCAGAGTGGCTCTTTGATTGAGGCGTGTCTTGTCAGCAGCATCCATGAATTCCCCTTTTTCATTCTTGGCGAAGCGGCCAAATAAGGATTGACATTGTTGGCCATATCGCCAATAATACTAGGTACTTTGCACAATCATGTCAATGCAGAATCATAGGAGTGAGTATGGCCGATAATTTCAAAGCCGGAATAGGCTTTTTTGCGAAGTACCTTTCCATATGGGTAGCCATCTGTATAGTCCTGGGCGTGGCAATCGGCTACTATTTCCCGGGTATCCCGGCCTTTCTGGGTCAGTTTGAATACGCAAAGGTATCCATACCTGTAGCTATCCTGATCTGGCTCATGATCTACCCGATGATGCTCAAAGTAGATTTTACCAGCATCAGGAACGCAGGCAAGAAGCCCAAGGGCCTTGCAATAACCCTTGTTGTCAACTGGCTTATCAAACCCTTTACCATGTACTTGATTGCCTGGTTCTTCCTGAAAGTTGTATTCAAGACCCTGATTCCTACGGATCTCTCCACAGAATATCTGGCAGGAGCCGTGCTCCTTGGAGCCGCACCCTGCACTGCCATGGTATTTGTCTGGTCGTATCTGTCGGATGGTGACGCCGGTTATACGGTGGTACAAGTCGCGGTCAACGACCTTGTCATACTCTTTGCCTTTACACCTATCGTAGCCTTCCTGCTTGGAGTTAGCGAGGGACAGGTACCTTGGGATACCCTTATCCTATCGGTAGTCCTTTTCGTGGTCATTCCACTGGGGGCGGGGGCTTTAACCAGGTCAAAACTGGTAAAACAGCGAGGGAAAGACTGGTTCGATGGCGTCTTCTGCAAGAAATTTGACGGGATAACCGAAGGCGGCCTCCTGCTTACCCTTGTCATACTGTTTGCCTTCCAGGGCAGGGTCATCCTGGCCAATCCATTGGCAATAATCCTCATAGCAGTGCCACTGGTGATACAGACCTATCTGATATTCTTCATCGGTTACGGTTGGGCCAGAGCATGGAAGGTGCCGTACGCGATTGCGGCTCCAGCGGGGATGATAGGGGCTTCGAACTTCTTTGAGCTGGCAGTCGCGGTTGCGATCAGCCTGTTCGGCCTGTCCTCCGGGGCAGCGCTGGCTACCGTGGTGGGTGTGCTGGTGGAAGTGCCGGTAATGCTGAGCCTTGTAAAGATAGCCAGAGCTACGCGCGGCAATTTCCCTGCCGTTGCGGCAAATCAAGGTAACTGAGCAACACTGATTCTGCATCGGGAGGGGAGGCTAGTCTGATGGGAATTGATTTTACGTCTTTTACAGCCTCGCTTCCCCGTACCGATGGCATCATAAACCTGAGCCCCGGGGAGGCCAGGGATTTGCTGGATCACGGGGCTTTGCTTGTTGACCTCAGGGAAGCATACGAGACCAATTTCCGGGTTTTTGATGTTGACGAGGTGTTGTACCTACCCTGGACGGTATTTGCTACCCGGATGCGGGTTTTGCCCCGGGATCATGCCCTGATACTGGCCGACGCAGCGGGCATCTACTGCCGGGAGGCAGCAGCCTTGCTCGTGTCAGCCGGTTATACGAATCTGGCCAAACTTTCAGGAGGCATGATTGACTGGGACGCGGCAGGCTGCCCGGTCCTCAAAGATGTGGAGTACGAACTTGGCGGACAATGTGCATGCAAGATAAAGTCCCACCATGGTGGCAACCCTCTGATGGACAAGCACCAGGACTTAACCTGACACTGATTCAGGGCTGATGAAATCCAGCTGCTTCCGGCGGTTCTCCAGAATGGTGCGTTCTGCGCATTCCACCATCTCCAGGACACAGGAGGCGACCAGGCTGTACTCAACCAGGGTCCCGCGCTTCTGATCCTCTATGAGACCAGCTGCCTTGAGCTGTGATAGATGCTTGGAGGCCACCGATTTGTCTATGCCTACCTCGGCGGCTAGCTCACAGACGCAATAGGAACGCTCCCTGAGCTTATCCAGCAGAAAAATGCGCATCGGGTGGGCCAGGGCCTTGAACATGTCGGCCCTGAGGGCATAGCGCCGTTCGGTTCGTTCATCCATATGTCGATGTTGCAATGTTTTGAAACAAATGTCAAGAATGCTGCTTGACATTTCTCTGCAATGTTTCCATAATTGGAAACAATAAAGAATGTTAGGCGTACCAAGCCTTTAGCAAGATGGTTGGAATCTTCAAGATCGCAAGGAGGGTTTTATGAAAGTACAGATTCTGGGCACTGGTTGCCCCAAGTGCAAGCTCCTGGAGCAGCACGCCAGAGAAGCAATTACCGAACTGGGTAGCGATGCGGCTATCGAAAAGGTAACCGATATCGATGACATCATGGAAATGGGTGTGATGATGACCCCTGCCCTGGCCATCGACGGTGTGGTAAAGAGTGTCGGCAAGGTCCTTACCAAGGACCAGGTTGCTGCCTATATAAAGGGAGGGAACTGATATGGCCGGCTGTTCATGTGGCGGAAACTGCGAAACCAATCTTGTCTATGCCTGCTCGGGAGCCGCGAATACCGGGCTTCTTGCCGACCAGGTCATGCGTACCCTCAACCGGGA
>MIBM01000394.1:0-523 GCA_001830645.1 Spirochaetes bacterium RIFOXYC1_FULL_54_7 | reverse complement strand
TACCTGTATGGCTGCCATGGGTGCGGATCTGTCCGGATTCCTGCAGTCTGCCCGAAGCGCGACAAAAAACATCGTACTTGATGGCTGCAAGGTTGCCTGTGGCAAGAAGATATTCGAGAAGAATGGCCTACCATACCACCACTATATCATGACCGATTATGATGTCGAAAAAGGGAAGACTCACATAACCGGTGAATTGATAGAGGATGTGGCTGACCGGATTGCGACTCTGGTACGCGCATGAGCGTCAGCGAACTGTCCCCCAACAAGAAACTTCTTATTGTAATCGGCGTGTTCCTGGCGGCGTACTTCATCCCCTGGGGTGCGCCACGTTTACTCGGTGCCACCAACGAAGCCTTTCTCATGCTTGGTGAATACGCCAGGCAGCATGTGTTGCTGTGCCTGGTGCCTGCCATGTTCATCGCGGGAGCCATTACGGTCTTCCTGAACCAGCAGTCAGTGATGCGCTACCTTGGCCCGGACGCCAACCGGTTCACCGCTTATGGTGTAGCCTCGGTCTCCG
>MIBM01000393.1:6591-7222 GCA_001830645.1 Spirochaetes bacterium RIFOXYC1_FULL_54_7 | reverse complement strand
ACTTGAGGCCCATGCCGCCGAGCACGATCAGGTCTACCTCGGCCTGCATGGCTATTCGTGCCAATAACTGGTTGTAGGGCTCTCCGGACACCGAGAAAATCGGCAGCTTCTGGCTCTTCACCAAGGTGTTGAACAGGTCGATCATCGGGATGCCGGTGCGTATCATCTCCCTGGGGATGATGCGGTTGACCGGGTTCACCGAAGGGCCGCCTATGGGGATAAGGTTTTCGTGCAGGGCCGGTCCGTTGTCCCTGGGAGTGCCGGCACCGGTAAAGATGCGTCCCTTGAGGGAATCGCTGAAGGACACCCGCATGGGGTTGCCCAGGAAGCGTACTTCGTCGCCGGTGGAGATGCCGCGGCCACCGGCAAAGACCTGGAGTGATACCAGGTCGTCGCTCAAGCGGATCACCTCGGCAAGGGAGACGCCGTAGCGGGTCTTCACTTCGGCAAGTTCACCGTAGGCTACGTCGTCGGCCTTCACCGCTATGACGTTGCCGGCTATGGATTCTATCCGGGAATATACCTTCTTCATATCCGTCACTCCAGGCTTTCGATGATGCGGGCGGCCGTTTTGTCCAGGCCTGTTACTCGCTCGTCGACAAAGGCAAGTATGCCCGTATCGGCGGCTTTG
>MIBM01000393.1:1533-6334 GCA_001830645.1 Spirochaetes bacterium RIFOXYC1_FULL_54_7 | reverse complement strand
GGCCCACTTCGGCACCACGGGACAGGAAATGGTGGGCCCAGGCGACCTGGGCCGGATCAAGGACACCATTGTACTTGGACCAGGACTCCAAAGGATGTATGGCTGGATACTTGCGGGCATCCGAGCGCTCCCTGGAAAGGCCATGGAAGGCGCCAACCACCTTCAGGGTAGCCTGGGTTACTGGCTCCTCGAAGTTGCCACCCGCGGGAGACACGGTACCACCGATGGTAACCGAGCCCTTCCGGCCATCTTTCAGACGGACGATGCCGGCGCGCTCATAGAAACTGGCAATGACCGACTCAAGGTAGGCCGGGAAGGCTTCCTCACCCGGGATTTCTTCAAGACGGCCGGACATTTCACGCATGGCCTGGGCCCAGCGGCTGGTGGAATCAGCCAGCAACAGTACGTCCAGACCCATCTGGCGGTAATATTCAGCCATGGTTACCGCGGTGTACACCGAGGCTTCCCGGGCCGCCACCGGCATGGATGAGGTATTGCAGACGATGATGGTGCGCTCCATCAGGGATTTGCCTGTCTTGGGGTCTATCAGCTCGGGAAATTCCTTGAGGGTCTCTACCACTTCGCCGGCACGCTCGCCGCAGGCAGCGATGATGACTATGTCCACATCCGCATTGCGGCTGGTAACCTGCTGGAGCACCGTCTTGCCAGCGCCGAAGGGACCGGGGATGCAGTAGGTGCCTCCCTTTGCAACCGGGAAGAAGGTATCTATGATGCGGGTTTTGGTGACCATGGGCTCCACCGGCTTCAATCGCTCTGCATAGCAGTCTATGGCGCGCTTCACCGGCCACTCGAACATCATGCTGACACTGTGGTCCTTGCCCTCGGCATCGGTAAGCACGGCCATCTCGTCAGCCACATGGTACTTGCCCGCCGGCTTGATGCTCTTGAGCTTACAATTGCCGTAGAGGTTGAAAGGCACCATCACCTGGTGCACGAAGGAATTCTCGGGCACCGTACCGAGCAGGTCTGCCCTCTCCAGCTCATCGCCGGGCTTGGCCACCGGAGTCCAGTCCCACAGGGTCTCCCGTGACAAGGCATCGAGGTAGATGCCTGGTTCCAGGAAGTATCCGGTCTGGGCGGCTACTTCCGGCAGAGGGTTCTGGAGGCCGTCATAGATCTTGCCAAGCAGTCCAGGGCCCAGTTCAACGGCAAGCATCTCATTTGAAAATTCGACTGGATCTCCTACCCGTATGCCCTTGGTCATCTCGAAGACCTGGGTCTGCACGTGGTCGCCGCCTATGCGGATGACCTCTGCCTTGAGGCGTTTGCCTCCCGTCACGATATATGCCACCTCGTTCATGGACACGGCACCATCCACACGGACGGTAACCATGTTGCCATTGACGCCCGTGACCTTGCCTGCGGTACTTGTCATCTGGTCTCTCCGGATTCATCGCGGTAGTCCGCGGTATCGAGAACGGACCGGTAAACGGTCCGGTAGCCCTCTTCACCCAGTTCAGCCTTGAACCGCTGTCTGCGTTCAAGAGCCTGCAACTTGAGGGCATAGGCCACGAGGTATTCCATGTTGAAAAAATTGTTGGCCGCAAGAATTTCTATAAACGCCCAGCGGTCACGTTCGATGAGCAACTCGCCCTGAAGGGGATCATCTGCCAGGAAAGCGGTCTGGGCAGTCTTGATGCCCTCCCATTCGGGTAGTCCTGGTTTCAAGTGCCTGTCTGCAGGCTTCTGTAGCCTCTGGGAGCGCAGCCTGACCAACTCATTGCGTACCGACGCATCCCATTGGTAATAGCGTGTCAGTAAACTGGATAGACGGGCAACATCGGGAGCCTGCCCGTCTTCGGGTATGGACAGTCTGGCACTGTCCAGGATCCTGAAATCCCCGGGTTTCAGCTGGCCAGCCGCCCTGGCCATGAAGTCCGCGTATCCGAAGGGTGGAACCGCAGAATCCATGAGGGTCGGCAGGGTGGCCACAAAATAGTAGTATGAAGCCATGGAGCCTATTTCGCCGCCTCGGCGACTATGGTGGCCAGGCGTGTGTTCAGATAGGCACCAAGCATGGTTGCCGCCGCTTCTGCCGAGAAATCATAGTAGGCAGCGCCGCCCTTCTCGGCAACCCTGAAACCACTCTTCACATTCTTGAGGGGCTTGAGCTCCACCCCTACCTTCAGTTTTGAAGCAAGCTTGTCCCTGAAGAAGGCTTCCAGCACGGCCAGATCCTTCTCCGGTACCAGGACAGACAGCTCATCCCGGCCGTCCTTGGCCCAGGACTCCAGAATGGCTGGCAGGACCTTCTTGAGCGCATCGGCATCGAAGGCGGCTTCGGTATCCACCCTGACAATGCTGGCCAGCAACTTCTCCACCTCTCCCCTGAAGGCAAGCAACAGGTCACGGGAGGCCTGGGCCAGGGCAGCCTTGCCGGATTCCTCGGCCCGGGCCACATCGGTCCTACCGGCCTCCACAATCGCCTTGGCTTCCTTTTCCGCAGCGACAATGATGGCCTTGCACTTTTCTTCCGCCTGGGCAAGTATCTTGGCGGCCTGAGCCTCGGCGCTGTCGACGCCTTCGCGCTTGATTTTCTCGAGCAATTCCTGAACGCGGATATCCATGGCTTCCTCTTTCAGAGTCGGTTATAGAATGCCGGGCGAAGCCTCGCCCGTGGCCAGATACATATGGACTTTGTCTATCTTTCGCTTGATGAATAGATAAACGGCCTCCGGATCGTCAAGATGGTCTACCAAAGCCTTCGCGCGGGCCGTAAGGTCGGTTTCGAGGCTTGAAGTATCTTTATAAAGTCTGGTATCGATTCCGTCAACGATCTGTATGAATTTATTGATCGAATCAATCTCCCGTATCAGCAAGGCCTCGTTTTCCTGGAAAACATAGGGGGTAATCTCCTCGCCTGCAAAGCGCTCGCGGTAATGCTCCTCAAGCAGACCGATATCCTCTATGAGATCCTCAAGCTCGGCCGTCAGAAGCCGTTTGAAATGACGTACACCGTTGGCCATGATCGCCTCCACCAGATATGAGTATTACCGATTAATGCAGTGTTTTCAATCAGCTACTGGCAGGCAGGACTACGGTCAGAATGGTGCCACAACCAGGACTGGAGTCAAGCTGTGCATCGCCTCCATGATTCCGCAGAATATGAAGCACCATGGCCAGACCCAGACCGGTGCCACCACTTTCTTCTTTTGTAGAGAAGAATGGGTCAAAGGCCCTCTGGAGAACCTCTTCGGTCATGCCTACCCCGTCATCCTGCACAACAACCTTCCAGGCATGATTGCCTCGTTCATGATCCGCAGGGGCCGGTTCGATGAACACCGAGACCGTACCGCCTTTGCGTTCTCCGGGAGTTTGCATGATGGTCACCGCATCCCGGGCATTGATCAAGGCATTGAGGGTGGCCTGCTCGAGCCGGAGGAAATCACCTTGTACAGGATAATCTCCCGCCGGTTTGTCCCACAGCACGGCAACCTCCGGAGGACAACTCTTCCTGGCCAAGGTCACCGCCGCATCCACCGCATCTACCAGATTCAGGCGCTTGAACGGCTCTTCCCGCCCTCCGGAGAATACCAGAAGGCGCCGTATCATGTCGGAAGCCTTGCGTCCGGATGATTCCACCAGGGCCAATACCGAAGAAAGTTCATCCAGTGCCGGCATCTTGCCAACGGCTACATCGGCCTTCAGCAAGGACACCCCGCCAAGCATGGCACCCAGCACATTGTTCATGTCATGAGCCATGCCCGCAGCCAGAGTACCCGTCAATTCCAGCTTCTGGGTCTGGCGTATCTGGGATTCACGTTCCTTGAGCGCCCGGGTCATGGATGCCGCTGCCCGGGCAATATCACCAAACTCGTCCTGCCAGTACACAGGGAAGTCGTCAGGATGGTTCCCCACGTCGGCATGTGCGAAGGCCGCACCCAATTCCTCAACCCTTCGTCCAATAAGTGACCTTGCCACAGCCCGGGCAAGGATGAGAAAAAACACACCAAAGAACGCAAGGCCAACAAACACTGACCAGGCAATACCGGTCAGGGGTGAAAAATACTCGTCCGCATACAGACCAGCGGCCAGGACCATGTTCCAGGGTTCATAATACCGCAGGAGGGTTATCTTGCGCCGTTCACGGGGCTCTCCATCATTGACCCAGTCGTATTCATAGCGAAGATACCCAGGTGGCAGACCTGCTGCAGCCTCTCCTTGGCGCTGGCTTATCATGAGTCCCACCTGCTCACCGAGGGAGTTCCTGATCTGCCCGACATCAACCATGGTAAGAGTTGGATGGAACAATTCGTAGACAGGAGTACTGTCCCCTGGTTGCGACCCGGAAACGGCAAATACATAGCCGGATTCCCGTATCCGGACAGCTGCTGTCTTCAGGTTGAATTTGAGTCTCATGGAACGTGGACCGTTGACCAGCCCGGCCTGCATGTCCAGCGGCATGGCATCGATGGCCTGCTTGAAGGACAGGACTGCTAGAAATTCCCTCAGCACCGCACGGCCAGCCTCCATCTCCACAGGAAATCGTTCAGGAAGGCCAAAAGGAGCCGGCGCCCCCGCAGGCCTGAACCTGGATAGTCCGGCAAACCAGGCTTCGGCCTCTACTGCATTGTCTGCAAGTATGGATATCTCGACCAGGTCTCCCAGGAACAACCGCCTTATGAACGATAGGGCACGCTGCTCGTTCATCACACCCAGACTAACCAGGGAATGGTACTCGGCGACGATGGAATGGGCTCCTTCAAGGGCATCCACAATCTGGCTGAGGGCTGTACGCTCAAAGGAATACCGGGTAAGCATGATGGACAGGCCGCCCACA
>MIBM01000393.1:0-1520 GCA_001830645.1 Spirochaetes bacterium RIFOXYC1_FULL_54_7 | reverse complement strand
TGATATCGACGAGATGCCCCGGGCACGATGCGGCTTTCTTCTACGGGACATACCCTTGACCATTGATACAGTATAGATGGAGGTGCAGGTGCCGTAAAGCTTGGAACGCCGCGGCTGACAAAAGGGCAGGTATAGGATATTGTCTCGACGAGCAGCTCCCGGCCACCAACCCTGTTTCCGGAGGATTACCTTGCCATTCACCCTGCCCTCAGTGCCCAACGAGGCCATCTGGCTCGTCATGCTTGTCATCAATTTTGTCGCCATCCTTGGCCTGTACCGCAGGCTTGGCCTCTTGGGACTGTATGTCTGGATACCCATGGCAGTCATCGTGGCCAACATCCAGGTGGTCAAGACCGTCGAACTCTTCGGACTCACTGCCACCCTTGGCAACATAGCCTATGCTTCTACCTTCCTGGCCACGGACATAATCTCCGAGAACCATGGCAAGGAAGCTGCCAACAAGGCAGTATGGATAGGCTTCGTATCGATAATAGCCATGACCGTCTTCATGAACGCCGCCCTGTGGTATACCCCCTCGCCTGAAGACTTTGCCCAGGAAGCCCTGTCCACCATCTTTGGCCTGATGCCGCGTATTGCCCTTGGCAGCGTAGCCGCTTATCTGGTTTCCCAGAAGCACGATATCTGGGCCTACCAGTTCTGGAAGAAACGCTTTCCTTCCGACAGGGCCATCTGGATACGCAACAATGCCAGCACCATGGTCAGCCAGGCCCTGGATACCCTTGTGTTCGTGGCCATAGCCTTCTGGGGCCAGTTTCCCCTGCCGGTCCTGGTCGAGATCTTCATTACCACATATGCAATCAAATGGCTGGTAGCCGTTTTTGACACTCCCTTCATGTATACGGCCAAGTACATGTACAAGAAAGGCCTTGCCGGCAAGGCGGAATGAAAGCTGAGCAAAACAGTTTGCTTCCGCGGTAAACCAGATTATATTCATACGATGGCACTACGGATCTTCGGCACCCATAAATGCCCCGACACGAGGAAAGCCGAACGCTTCTTCAAGGAACGGGACATTCCCTACCACTTTGTGGATCTTGCGGACAAGGGAATAAGCCCCGGCGAACTGGCCGTCCTGCGCAAAGCCATAGGTGCAGAGAATCTGATGGACAGCTCCTCAAAGCGCTACAAGGACAGGGGCCTGGCCTACATGGACTTTGATGCGGAAGAAGAAATCCTGGCAGATCCCCTGCTGCTCAGGACGCCTGTCGTACGGGTTGGTTCCAGAGCCGTAGCAGGCCATGATCCTGCCGGATGGTCAAGCCTGGCCAAAGAAGGAAGGTCGTAATACATGAAAAAGCACGCATCCCTGATAGGTTTGCTGGCCATCGGCGCAGCACTACTATCCACATCATGCGCATCCCAGCCTGAAGTGCCCATGGAACAAAGGCTGATCGTAGCTATCCCGGACCTGGAAGGTGCACCGGAAGCAGGAAATGGATCATGGGAGGAGACTCTTGTCACCGCGCTTCTAGGAACCAGGCGGTTCCGGGTCATTGAAA
>MIBM01000392.1 GCA_001830645.1 Spirochaetes bacterium RIFOXYC1_FULL_54_7 | reverse complement strand
GCTTTCACCGTTAACCAGGCCCCCGAGGGTAAGGGTTTGGGAATTCCCGGGGATGGTGAAAGACAGGCCATCGTCCAACCCCGAAATTTCAAGATAATTAAGGTCCGCATCATCCGGGAGGGTCCAGGTCAGGCTTACCTGGCCGTCTCCGGGGGTGGCCGCCAGATCTGTTACGGGACCTGGGGCTATCCCGTCATCCGGAGCCTGGGGGCTTGCCGACACGGTCGCGCCTGTGGAGCGGTTGCCTGCAAGATCTTCGGCACAGATAGTAAATGTGTAGGTAATATCGTTTTCGAGGCCGGCATAGACAACAGAAAACCGATTTTTTGGTAGCTCTATGGCTGTGTCTCCCCCGCTCTGATTGTGAGTGATTACCACCTTGTCACAGTCGATGTCTGCCGGGGCCGTCCAGCTCAGGGCAATCTGCCGGTTGCCGGAAATGGCCAGCAAGCCCGATACTTCCCCTGGAGCAGTGGTGTCGGTTTCATCAGCCACACCGGGCGTTCCGCTGCGGGTCAGGCCGTAGGAGCGGTTCCCGGAATTGTCTACGGCCTGTACTCTGAAGCTGTATTCCGTCCCATTGGCAAGGTTTGCCAGTATGGCCGTTCCGATGCCCGGCATGACCATGGCGCTCTGGCCGCCGCTTGGGACCAGCTGGATTTCTATATAGTCAATGTCCGGCTCGTTGGGATCGTCCCAGGTCACCAGCAAGGATCCGCTGCCTGACTGTACTGCGAGGTTTCGTACTTCCGAGGGCGGTGTAACATCCGGATTGACGCTGACAGGCCCCTTACAGGCAGACAGACTGGCAACCAGTATCACCAGCGAAGCCAGTACCGGATCAAGTACCCAACGACGATTGGCAATAAACATTTTACCACCCCTGTTAAAGAAAGATTATGAGCAAATTCTAGGGTGGTAAATCTGTGCTACCATCGTACCAAGGTACTATCCCGGGCTGTTTCAACAGCCCGGGGAGAAGAACCTAGACTACTACCAGGTAGACAATCCGGGAGAATGTATGGACGGCTCGGGCAGGAAGAAGATCCTCCTGGTAGAGGACGAGGCCATCATCGCCATGAGCTAAAAAATGTTACTCAAACGCAACAGGTATTCAGTCGTAATTGCAGGGGATGGAAGCAAGGCGGTATCCCTGGCGGAATCTGAATCTGATATCGATCTGGTGCTCATGGATATTGACCTTGGCAAGGGCATGGACGGCACCGAGGCAGCCAAGACCATCCTGGCCAGCCGTGAGCTACCCGTCGTATTCCTTTCATCCCATACAGAACCAGAGGTGGTGGAGAAGACCGAGGGCATTACCTCTTTTGGTTACATAGTCAAGAATTCAGTGGAATTCGTCAATGCCAGACTGTGTACCATGACCGGTTATGAAGCTTCTGAACTCATGGGGCGCAGTGCCTTGCTTTTATATCCGGATCAGGTGGAGTTCGAGTACGTAGGCAGGGGAAAGTACCGCCAGATAGCCGAAACGGGAACCGGCACGGTTGAAACCCATTGGCGCTGCAAGGATGGGTCCCTGATCGATGTGATGTTGTCATCCACCCCCCTTGATCCTGCAGACCTTGGCAAGGGTGTCACCTTCACAGCCCTTGATATTACTGATCGCAAGCGCGCAGAGGGGCAGTACAAGTACCATGAAGCCCTCGAGCGTATGGTCATAGCCATGGCCGTGAGGTTCCTGGAGAATCAAGACTTGGTTCCTTCCGCAGACATACAGAGAGCCCTGAGAGAGCTTGGCAAGTTCTGCGGTGTAGACAGGAGCTATGTCTTTTCTTTTGACGAACCCATGGAGACCATGTCCAATATCCACGAATGGTGTGCCAGGGGCATAGAGCCACAGATAGACAAGTTACAGGATTGTCCGGTGGATGTTGCACCCTGGTGGATCGATACCTTGCTCTCCGCGGGTGAGATAGTCATTCCCCGGGTATCAAGCATGCCGTCGGAGGCTGCTGCCGAACGTGGTGTGCTTGAAAGGCAGGGCATACGATCCCTACTGGTGGTAGGTTTCAGGCGCAATGGCTGCCTGGCGGGCTACATAGGCTTTGACTCCGTCCGGGAAGAGCGAACCTGGACCCAGGACGTTGTAGCCCTGATGCATGTGGTTGCGGACCTGTTTGCCGTGGTTCTATGCCGGAAGCCTGTCTCAGCGGACAGACCAGGGGCCATGGCGACTGCTGGATTCCGGACTGGCTAGCGCAATTTCAGGTTACCTCAGGTGGCAGGTAGCTTCCTGTCCAGCCAGGCCACCAGATCCCGCATCACTTCGTCCCGGTTGGTCTCGTTGAGCATTTCGTGGCGGCCTCCTGGATACAGCCTGGTTTCAACTGTGCCAAGTCCTGCGGTACGGTAGGAAGCTGCCAGCTTGTCCACACCGCCGATTGCGGCTCCGACCGGATCGGTGTCGCCTGCAAAAATGTACACCGGCAGGTTTTTCGGAATCTTTGCGATCGTACCTGGGTCAAGGGCGTATTTCATGCCGCTGTTCATGTCCCTGAAGAAGTCCCAGGTACAGGTAAAACCACATTCCGGATCTGCTATGTAGGCGTCTACAACAGCCGGATCCCGGGACAGCCAGTCAAAAGGGGTGCGCAGGGGTTTGTAGGCATTGCCATAGGATCCAAGGGTCAAGTTGTCAGCGAATTTTGCTATGCCCCGGCCACCCTGAAAAGTCCTGCCAAGGTTGACGATAAGGCTTCCGAGATTCTGGAGCACCGGCGGCAAACTCAGGATGCCGGACAGTGCACAGCCAGTCAGAGTTTCCCCATAACGGCCTATATAGGCTCTGGCTATCGAGCTGCCCATGGAATGTCCCAGGAGGAAGACGGGCAGTCCGGGTCGCTCGTTGGTTATCCTGTCCCTGAGCTCCTTCAGGTCATCCACTACCCGTGAAAAGCCGTTTGTGGCGGCAAACCAGCCATAGCCCCCCGAGGAACCGGCTGTCTTGCCATGGCCACGCTGGTCAGGCATCCAGATCTCGTAACCTGCCGCAGTCAGGGCCGAGGCCAGTACTGCATACCGGCCAGAATGTTCACCCACCCCATGGGAGGCAAGCACTATGGCCTTGGCCGGGGATTCCGGGATCCAGCGGCGCACGAAGAGATTGATACCGTCGGTGGTTGCGTGGGTGAAGGTCGATGCGTTCATGATTTTGAGTATAGGTGGTAACAGCGATTCGTGGAATAGCTGTTGCCTCAACCAAAGGTGAAGGCATATACCTCGGCCCTGCCGCTGAACTCTATCTTTATCGTACCGGTGACTGGTCCGGTGCCCCTGAAAATGCGGTACAGTCTGTCACCGTCCAGGTTCAGCACCCCTGCCCGCACGTCATCGCCCTCGGCAGGCCGGCCGTCCACCGTTACAAGGGCTTGGGCTGGTTCACCGGGCAGGGGATTCATCACTAGGTACACTTCGGCGGCTTCGAAGTGGAAGGTCAAGGCCGAACCTGCTTCGGGAACCGCACTCTGGTAGCCTACAGTCCATGAACCTTCCAGGGCCCAATGGTCCATAGGCAGGTTAGCCGCAGGAAGGCTGTATCCTGCGGCGAGATCCTGCTTCAGTGGTTCTGGGCTTGAGAAACGGTCTGCCCGACCATAACCTAAATAAGTTTCCGGTGATCTATCCTGGGCTACGGGAACAGAATCAGTGATTTCTGTAGCCGCTATGGGTTCTGAAATGCCCAGAAGTCCCTGGATGAGCCTTTCGGTCTCCTCGTAGGCTCCCTCACCGAAGTGCTTCTGCACGAGCCGACCATCCGTGCCATACAGGTAATGGGCTGGCCAGTACCTGTTGGCATAGGCTTTCCAGATACCGAAGTCGTTGTCCAAAGCTACTGGCCAGCTGACACCAAGGTCAGCTACGGCCTTCCTTACGTTCATTTCCGAGCGCTCGAAGGCAAATTCCGGCGAGTGCACACCGATTATTACCAGACCGGTATCAGCATATCTGTCATGCCAGGCCTTCAGGTAAGGCAGGGTCCTGATGCAGTTGATGCACGAATAGGTCCAGAAATCGACCAGAACCACCTTTCCTCCCAGGTCGGCGGTGGAAAGTGGCGTGGAATTGATCCACACGCCTGAGCCGAGGGACAAGGGGTCCACCGCTTCGGTTCCTTTACTGTTTCCGGTAAAATCGGGCATAGGGGAGGACTCACTGTCCAATCGGGATTCCAGGGCCAGCTTCACTGAATCGCGTTCTTCTATGGCAGTCAGTCCCGAGCCATACTTGGGGAATACATCGAGCAGCCAGGACTGGAACGAACGGTCTGCGCCGGTGAACAGGGATGCTGAGGTAAGGACCATCAAGAGCCCGAAGGCTTTCTGGATCTTGTCTGTATTTCTGGAAAGGATGGGGAAGCGCCCAAGGAGTCCGCGGCCGCCTTTCATGATCAGGAAAAGGGGTACGGCGGTGCCTGCGGAATAGGCAAAGGTGATGAAGACACTGCCTGCATCAGTCTGACCACTCAGGGACAGGGAAATGACAGAAGCCATGATAGGTCCGACGCAGGGCGTCCAGACCAGACCCAGGCTGACACCGAGGGCGAGTCCACCAGCGAATCCGGTGGTTCCAGGTCCAGCCACTGCACTCTTCCCGATGCCATTGGCGATACCGCTGGTCCTGGAGACCAGTGATGATGCAAGGGCTGAAAACTTCTCCTTGAGGAAAGGGATTACCATTACCATTCCGAACAGTAGAATGGTACTTGCTGCCACATAACGCATCGCGTCTGCAGGTATTCCCAGTGAACGGGTTATGACTCCCAGGGTCAGTGTGAATACCGTGAAGCTGAAGATAAAGCCGGTGATGATGCCCCAGGGCCGCCCTTTCCCGCCGTCTACAGAGCCGGACAGAACCACAGGCAGTACCGGCAGGATGCATGGCGAAAGCACAGTGACTATGCCTGCCAGGAACGCGAAAGCGATCAATATAGTCATCTGTACCTCCCTAGGGCTTGGGTATATCGTGCAGCAGT
>MIBM01000391.1 GCA_001830645.1 Spirochaetes bacterium RIFOXYC1_FULL_54_7 | reverse complement strand
CAACTGTTCTGCTGTGGGCTCATCCATGAGGCTGAGTGCATATGTCCGTGTTTCTCCGCTCTGCGGAAACTCCACTGAAAACCGCAGGGCTGGACCAGACTCGAAACGGGCCTTTATGCTCGCCTGATTTGATAAAGGAACTGTACCAAAGCCGATTTCCAACCTGCCCGGGTCAAGCCGGAGTACAAGAACCGATGTTACGAATGGCAGCTGGCCGGTCGGGCTGTCACTTGACAAGGACGGCATACAAGAGTCCGGCCAGCAAGGCACTAGCCACGCCTGAGAGGGCGTTGACTACGTCGTTGGTTACCCACCAATACCCGCCTTTCAGCGCGTTCAGGACGCCATTGGTTATGGGACGTTCCGTCAGCCTGCCGGAAAGCGAACATTCGTACTGGGCCTGCAGCGTAGCACCCAGGACAGAATCTATGACCGCTCCGGCAAACCCACCTGCAGCCACCCAGATCGCCGCTCTGAAGGCTCCGGCGTAACCCAGAAGCCCCCGGTAACCCGCCATGAAGATGATGCCCACCAGCAGAGCCCCTGCCATGGAGGCAAGGGTACCAAGCTGGGAGACTCCTCCCGAAGCACCAGCAGGCAACTCTTTGCGGGAGAGTATGGACCGGGGTCTGGTTGGTGACAGCACGCCTATCTCGCTGGCCCAGGTATCAGCTGTAGCCTCCGCGAAGGCTACCCCGCAGGCCACCAGGAAAGCCGGCTGGCCGCTTACCCCATAGGCCAGGGCGGTAACCATGCCGACACCGCCATTGGCCAGAACCTGCCAGGTATCCCTTCGTCCACCCTTGTCCACCACCAGGGCAGCCTCGTCGCGTCGCCCCTTTCCAAGACGCCCAAGGAAGACCGAACTGAAAAAGAAGGCCCCCAGGATGGCAAAGGCCGGCATCCCGGCAGAGGCTAGAAGACCTGTTCCAATCGCCATACCGGCAATAGCGCCACCCGCATCCACTCCGTGCATCACCCATCCCGCCAGGGCAAACAGGGCATTGAAGCCTGCAGCCACAAGGAAAGGCTGCATGGCACTGGTCATGGCCACATAGCGGTAGAAGAAGGCAGTCAGTAGTGGCACCGTGATGTTGTCTACTCCGAACGGAGTCAGGAGTTCGACCATGGATGCAAAGACCGCAGTTGCCAGGGCCCGGCCCAGCAGCAGGTCCAGGGACAGACCGGAATCAAAAACCGCCGTCAGGATAGCCGTTACGATAAAGCTGGCAACAAACATGACCATGGTGCCAACCAGGCTTTCCCTGGATCCGAAAATGGTGGCCGAACGCTTTCCGAACCGAAGGCCGGCCAAGGCAGCCAGACCGTCTCCCCATCCCATCACCAGTATGCCCACACCACCAACCCAAAGAGGTATCAGACCCGCCCAGGCGGACAACACCAAGACCAGCAGGCTTATGGGAAAGTATACTGTACCGTAGTTCTTGCTTGGCTCCGTATCCTCCATGGCCTTGAACATGCCGGATTTCAGGGATATCAGGTTCAGGATGATGAAGCTCACCGGTCCGATCACAGCCACCCAGAACAGGTCCATTGTAGCCATCATCAGCAGCCACCAATGAGACACCGTGATATGCACGATCTTGCGACTGGACGCAGCAGTGACCACACCCCGCCTGAGTAGTATACCAGCTACGGTGATGGCGCTGAATATTCCGGCATAACTGGCCAGCAGACCAAACAGATTCAGTCCCATTGTTCCTTCCTTTTATCCGTATACAATAGAAACTGCAGCTGCGGTCCCGGTTGCGGCGGGAACTGCAGCAGAAGCCACGGCTGTTGTCATGGCTTCATGAAATGATTCCAGTCAGGATTTCCCTGGTTATCGCATATAAAGGTGGCACCCCCTCTTGGGGCGTCAGCCTGGCCGACAGGCTTTCTCCGGCCGCAAGAGGCGCATCGGAAACATAGTAGTAGAAGCGCTTGGCTGCTCCGCCCCGGAGAACTCCCAGCTGTTCCGATTCCAGGATGGCCCGCCAATAATAGGCACCTTCCATCTCCAACCCCACACAGGCCCACACACGCCGGTAGAAGTTAAGCATACGCTGGTTCTGAAGCAAGGTGCCACGTACCGTCAACAGTGGTCCTTCTATCACCCTGCGCCGTGGCAGGGCAGCGCTCAGGCGCTTCATGGCCCCTGCGTCTACCGGAGGAAGAGGCTGGAAGGCATCACCTGCCTGTTCTATGAAGGCATTCGGCGCCAGCACATCACCGCGCTGGCCTTCCAGTGCGCCGGCCTTGCCGAGCACGGATATGCTCCTGACATTACGGCCAAACAGCATCAGCAGGTTTCGCATGATCTCCTCAGCCTGCTCGCCGAAGGCGTAGTCGATATTGACTATAAGACTGCTGCCCGCACAGGACCCAATACTCACCCCGGGGTCTATGGGACTTCGGCATACCCGGGATGGATCGATCAACTGAACCTGTATGCCCGTGGTCATGGTCTCGGGAACCCTGATTATGCCGCAGGAAGCTTCGGACTCTATGACACGGTCTACCCTGCGCGGGTCGTCCCTGAACCAGTCCCTGGCCAGGTAGTACACCTCGTCCTGACCCTGGTCCCAGCCTCCCAGGCGTCTGCCGGTACTGTCGGCCCAGGTCAGGATATCCTCCGCATGCTCTACAAAGAATGGATTCAGGCAATTTGAAACCGAGTGGGTGTTGGATGAAATGATGTGAACAGCCAGTTCATCGGGGAAATCAGCCGGACCCGATCCTATGACCTGCCTTGCCGCCTCGCCGATCTGGGCGGTCCAGCGTTCCGACAACGAGGCGTTGTAGTTGTTCACCTGCTTTCGCACATCCACCGAATAGGCCTGGCGGTGGAAGACTATGTCACGGATGCGCTCCACCGTCCGTTCCGGCCAGATGTGCCTGATGGATGCCAGTTCTCCCGGATCGAAAGGCAATCTGGCCATGAATTCGTCATCGTCCTGACGGGCTTCGGCCGGCAGGCTGCACCGGCTGGAAAGGGCCAGAATCTGTTCAGGGTGGTTCAGCCTGTACCGGATCTTGCGGGTCTCCACCGAGAACAGGCAGAGGCAGGTAACAAAATCAAGCAGATCAGACAGACCGGAACGCACCAGAACCATGTCCTTGCCAGGCATCATCCGGTACACAAAGCGGCGTCTGGCATCGGTGGAAACCGGAGGAAAGAGAAGGTCCGGGCTGGCATAGACCGAAGGCAGATTGTCGGTAAGCAGGAAGACAAAGGTCTCCAGGGTGTTGTCAGGCAGGCGTCTGGTAGCGTAGGCCAGGGCATCGAAGTCTATGATCGACTGGTCAGTGGCCTTGCGATGAAGGGCCGGAGCCAGGTTCCTGTACAGGTCAACGAAACGGCGTATCTCAAGGTGTCCAAGGGCCACCCCTCGGACTATCTCGGCCAGGAACAGGTCAAAGGCATCGAAAATACCAAGACTGTCCCGCAGTTTGGCGCCAAAGGCCTGGGCAAAAGCCCGGGATTCCGACAGCAGGGTCCTGAAATGCCCGCCGGATATCTTGAAGCACGAACTGGTTTCCAGGGTCCGGACACCGTAGGAGCGTGGGGTACCGAAAACGCCGGACTGCTCGCCGAAGATGGTGCCGGGCTCCAGCACGTTCTTCCTGAACCAGGGAGAACGCTCCATATCCAGGGATTCGGCAGAACCGGAGAGCAGGAGATAGACCGAGTCGTCCCCGGCATCTCCCTGGGTAAAGACCATCTCGTTGCCAACCAGGTCGACCCTGCGGCCTTCAGCCAGCAACTGCTGTCTTGTCGGAGCGGACAAATATCTGAAAGGAACTATGGTCGATAGAAGGACACCAGCCAGGTCAAGCCCGGAGCCGTCAGGGGTTTCGATTTTCATGTCCCCACGATAGCCTTTTTCTTCTTTTTTTGCCATATTTATCACAGGTTCACCGCGCGGAAGTGCCATAAGGATACCGCGCACCGGATGCCCTCACCGGATCCGCAACGAAGCCACACAATGGAGGAACGAAATGCCACAGACCAGAGCAGACGACATGGAGAGGCGCAGACAGGAAGCCATCGACTCGCTTACCTCTGCCTTCGCAGGCAACATCATCAGCATGGAAGAATACGAACGCAGGGCTACCCTAGCCAGTTCAGCACAATTCCCGGCAGCCCTGGACGAGGTTATTGCCGACCTGCCAGCACCAAGGCCAGCCCATCCTGCGTCCACCTCTGCCTCGTATAGCAGAGCGCCAGCCAGGGACCTGAGTGGCACCCCTCCTCTGACCACCGGCTGTGTGATGGGTGACCGGAACCTGACAGGAAACTGGCTTACCAGCAACAAAGTCTCTTCCTTTACCGTCATGGGCTCGACCAAACTCGACCTGCGCGACAGCGTACTGCCCCTTGGCCCCATCAATGTCGAGGTATTCACCCTCATGGGCGAAACCAGGATCATCGTACCTCATGGGCTGCCGGTGCGCATGAACGCCTTTGCCTTCATGGCTGAAAGCACCGCCCACAGAAGCGTGAACCAGCAGGTCCACGGCGCCGAGACCTGGGTGGAGATTTCAGGTTTTGTCATGATGGGATCAGTAGTAGTGAAGGCCATGGACTGAACTCCATGGCCTCCCGAGTGACGCTTGGCTAGCAGGATGTTGGACAAAATCGCGTAGGCGGTTTTCAACAGCCTGCTAGATTTTATCTATGAGCATCGAGCATTTGCCCGAAGGTATGGGCAGGGTCTTCTTCTTCTTGCCCAGCACGTTGATGGTAAAATAATACAGCTTCTCGGATTCCATGTGTATTTCCCAGCCCCGCCCACTCTTGTTGGACAGGATGGTCACCATGTTGCGCTTCAGGCTCATGTTCTCTATGCCCATGATCTCCAGGTTCGGAATGATCCAATCCACAGTCTTGCGGGGCAATGAGACAGACAGCCCTACTATGTTCTCTATCATGAGCGCAACGGTGGCAAGGCCGGCAAAACCCAGATACTGGGGTCTCGGCCAATCTGGTCTGTCAGGCCATACAGCCCGTCCCTCGTTCTGGGGTTGGTAGGCTTCCCAAAGGGTCTGCTTGTGCTC
>MIBM01000390.1:8023-8169 GCA_001830645.1 Spirochaetes bacterium RIFOXYC1_FULL_54_7 | reverse complement strand
CGGGGCCATCATGGACCGGTTGGTATCCGGTGCTGTTAAGGTTATCGTTACTTCAGAAAGATCCTACCGCAAGGAAGGTGGTCGCCGCCAGGAAATTCATGCGCTTTTAGCATGACAGCCACTGGAAGGCCTGTCTAAATTCAAGT
>MIBM01000390.1:5100-8015 GCA_001830645.1 Spirochaetes bacterium RIFOXYC1_FULL_54_7 | reverse complement strand
GGGGGAATTACCATGACCCTGGTGGGGGAATTATGATGACCCTCGACATAGAGCATCCATCCACGCTCGTCATGCCGCTTACCACGAAGCTTATAGACTTTTAGGATTTTCTGCTGGAGGTTCTGGGAGTGGGGACAGTCTGCTGTTATTTCATATCCCGGTAAAAATTCTCGTGAGTACCCAAGGCCAGGAGGGTGAGTCTAGGTGCTGCCTCGTCGTACGAATACGCCAGAAGCGCAAGCTGGTTGACCATGTTGAATTTATATACCCGTACGTCTGAAAGATCGCCTTTTTTGGGATCTCCTGATTCCGGAGCTGCTAAAAGGGCGTGGACGGCTGCATCCAGATCGGACTTCTGGTTTGTTTTGAGTTTCTTTACTGCTTTGGCAAAGGCCTTTGTCTGGGAAATTGTCACCGTAGTTCAGCCGAAGGTATATGGCTGCAGCTCATTGGCTGCGGCTTCAGCCTGGCCGATCAGGATTTCCTTAATGAACGAATAGGGCAAATCAGGGTTTTCCTCGGCAATCTTGCCGATCCGTGACCAGTATTCTATCTGCCGTGGTATTGAACGGCTGTAGACCTCTCCATAACGCCGGGCTTCCTTGATCAATTCGTCGGACAGTTTGATTGCACTTGATGACATGTCGCACCTCATTGAGGAAAGATACAACATAATACGACATAATACAACTTAATGCTACCTAATAATGTTGTTTGCCATCGGGAGATGTGTAGCTGCCTTTGCCGTGCACGGCGTATGCCGCCCCGGGGATCGGAGGAGTTGCCTGCGCAGCTGGGGATGAGGTGGATGTGCATGTGGAGGACGCTCTGGCCGGCGGCGGCGCCGACGTTTATGCCAATATTGTAGCCGTCAGGATGGTGGCTTGCTTCCACGGCCTGCCGGGCTATAGGGGGGCTAGGACCTTGGCTTGTTGCTCACAGCCGTACCCGCCAGTATCCAGGTTCCCTCCGTAGGTGCATGACCGCCAATACGATAATTTCCGACTCGGTTACCCGATAGATCAATGCAAAAGGGAATCGCTCAAACAGGCCGCAGGGGAAACTAGTCTGACTTTCATCAGGAATATGCTTTTCGCAGGCGTTCGGACACTTCAAGGGCATCGGTGCTGGCAATATCTCCTCGTTCCCAGGCTGCATATCGTGCTTCGATTTCCTTGTTCCATGCATCCCGATGTGGTCCTTCAGATGGAGGGTTGAGACTCTCAAGCAGAAGTTCGGCTATCTCTGCCCGCTCATCAACGGGCAAGGAAAGAAGAGCTTCTATCGTGGCAGTATTGGCCATGGTATTCCTCCTGGGATCAGTGTACTCACTCGCCGGTTGCAAGGGCAACCGCTGGACAAGATAGCCTGTGTAAGCAGGGTAGTGCCGTTCCCGGGGGCTGGTACCTGCCTTTTCCGTGGATGGCGTGGCGGACGCCGCCCCGGGGGTCGGGGGTATCGCCTGTGTAGCGGGGGATGAGGTGGATGTGCAGGTGGAAGACGGTCTGGCCGGCGGCCTCTCCGACGTTTATGCCTATGTTGTAGCCGTCGGGGTGATGGCCTACTTCCACGGCCTGCCGGGCCATGGACAGGGCAGCCAGGAGTTCGGCTTGTTCCTCCGCTGTGGCGTCGAACCAGGATGACACGTGGCGCTTTGGCACCAGCAGGGCGTGGCCGGGGCTGGCTGGGCAGGCGTCCCAGAGGCCGCGCACGAGCCTGCCTTCGTAGAACTGGCTGGCCGGGGATGCCTGGCAGAAGGGACAGGCGGGGTGGTTGCTGTCTGTGCGGTGGGTCATGGGGTTCCTGCCTTCTTCCGCAGCAACCTGCGCAGTTTTTCGTAGCTGGGGGGCGGGCCGGTGTTTATCTGCTTGTCATCGATGAAGATGGCATCGGAGATGCCCCACTGAGCAAAGGTGGCCCGGTCGTCGGTATCCACTTCGATGTACTGAACCTTGTCGCCATATTCCCGGACGGCCCGCTTCATGCGTTCGCAGGCCAGGTTCTGGGCGGGGCACCAGCCGTTCCTGAAACAGGTAATCTTGAGCCTTCCGGTGCCGGGCTGGGGTGTCTTCACTGCCTTCTGCAGACGGGGAGGCAGGGCATTGTGGTCGAAGGGTTTCCAGACCAGTTCGGCTATGCCCTGCCTGTCGGCGCGCTGGTAACCCTGTTTTTTGAACCAGCTGGAGCGCATGAAGAATGGCAGGGTAATGCCCCAGGCGGCCATACCCAGTCCCCCCAGTGCCTTCACGTCGTCTTCTGCCGCCCTGAGCAGCTGCTTGCCTATACCCTTGTGCCGATGGTCCCCGACGCCTTGTCTGTAGCTGTGTACCCAGATGCAGTAGATGTAGTACAGCTTTTCTCCGATGGCTGGTGCCTGCTCCATGGGTATGTAGTGGATCATGCCGACTATCCGGCCGGTCTCGTCCCTGGCTAGTTTTACCCGCAGTCCTTCCTGCTTCTTCTTCCGGTACCACTGGTTCTTGAGGGTGCCTGCCTCGGCCATTTCGGTTGACCAGTCTTCCAGGCATTTGCAGTAGGTGGCTTCGTATTCTTCGGAAATATCGATGATCTCCATGATTACCTCCCGGGCAGCCGGAGTGTCCCCGGACTCCTGTATGAAGTCTTTACGGGGCTGGCGCTGGTGTCAAGCGTGGTGCTGCCTGCCCTCCTGCGCGTCAGGGATTGACGGGGCGGCGCAGCCGGTCACGGCTGTATCCGGTCGGGACGGAACCCCCGGCAAGCCCGGCCCCGACCTGCCAGGGCGGGGAGACGCCCAAGGGGAACAGGCTTGATCACAGGACCCCGGTTCTGGCCACCAACATATTGCCTCTGCCAGACTTCAAGGCCAGGGCTTCCGAGCTGCTCAATGCCCAGAAAGAGCATAAACAGCCGCTGGTCATAACCCGGAATGGCAA
>MIBM01000390.1:3582-5073 GCA_001830645.1 Spirochaetes bacterium RIFOXYC1_FULL_54_7 | reverse complement strand
ATTCCGGCAGGATGGTCAATCAGGCAGAACTGGCTGCCGAACTGGCGGCCCGGTACGGCAGGTGTTGATGCAGGTTCTCTGGACCCATCCAGATTCTGACGGTGTTCGAGGGGGCACAGGCTGTTTGACGCTGATATCAATGATCTGAAAAGGATGGTATATACGATTAAAAATGTATATACTGTATTCAAGGAGTCGGTATGGCCATCAGTCTCAGAAACAAAGGTGTCGAAGAACTGGCACGAAGCCTCGCGTACGAACGGGGGGAGAGCATTACCGAGGCAATTGGCGAGGCCTTGGTGGCACGATTGAACCAGCTAGGCCCGGAAAAGCGCTACGAACGGGATTATGCCATCATCGGCGCTGCTGCTGCCCGTATTGCGGCGCTGCCCGGACTTTCCGATGCCCCAGCCGATGAAATCCTGGGCTATGACCAGAATGGTTTGCCTTCATGATGATCGATACTTCTGCCATCGTTGCCGTACTTTTTGGTGAACCGGATGCTGAAAGCATCCAGCAGGCTATTGCCCGCGATCCGGTCCGCATCATGTCCGCTCTTACCTGGCTTGAACTGACCATGGTTGTCGAGTCCCGCAGGGGACTTGCTGCGGTGGCTGAGCTGGAAGCGATGATTGCGGACCTGCATGTCATCATCCATCCTTTCGATGCAGCCCAGGCACGCCGGGCTCTCCTGGCCTGGCGCCAGTATGGCAAAGGCCGGCACCCTGCAGGTCTGAACCTTGGGGATGTCTGCACTTTCGCCGCTGCCATCGACCGGGGGGAGCCTGTACTGTTCAAAGGCGATGATTTCTCCAAAACCGATTGCGCCAAGGTTTCATTGCCCCGGATGTAGACGCGCTTGGCCGCTTGGGGTTCAGGGTGGGCATGGATACCTTCTGTGTAGCGTTGGCTGAGGTGCAGTAACGGGGTGTGCAGGTTTCTTGCGACATCCGCCGATATATGGTATTATTCCAGATACTGTCAAGTTATGACAGTTAAGCGAGCTTGTAATGAACAGACTGACGGAGTTGATGTTTGAAATTGCCCCCCATGGCTATTTTACCACCCAGGAAACGGCGGCCCTGTTTCCCGGCAGCCAGGACAGGCGCTATGGCCTGGTAAAGCGGGCCCTTGCCGGCGGGCAGCTTATGCATATCCGCAGGGGCTTGTACTGCCTTGCTCCGAGGTACCAGAAGAAGAAGATCAATCCCTACGCCCTGGCTGAGCATATCCATGGGCCTTCGTACATCAGCCTGGAATCTGCCCTCAGCTGGCACGGCTGGATTCCCGAGGCGGTCTATACGCTCACCAGCGTATCCTTGGGAAAATCCAAGGAATTCCGGACTCCTCTGGGGGTATTCAGCTATACGCGTGTTCCGCAAAGGATCTTGTATGCCGGCGTTGAGCGTCTGGTCGATGAGGCAGGGGATGTGTTCTTCATGGCTTCTCCGATCAAGGCCCTGGCTGACTATGTCCATGTCCACAGGAAGG
>MIBM01000390.1:3334-3558 GCA_001830645.1 Spirochaetes bacterium RIFOXYC1_FULL_54_7 | reverse complement strand
TTGAAGACCTGCGGATCGAGCCGGACGAAATGGGAGCCGTTACGGTGGATGAGATCGATCTGCTGCTTGAGAATTATTCCAGTACCCGGGTAACCAGATTCCTCAGGGGTATCAGAAAGGAATTGGGACGATGAGCATCAGAATGATCCAGGATCGACTGGACTTATACCATTGCAGCTCTGTTCTTGAGGAGGAGCATGCCATCCGTGAGATCACCCAGGAAG
>MIBM01000390.1:1360-3319 GCA_001830645.1 Spirochaetes bacterium RIFOXYC1_FULL_54_7 | reverse complement strand
TGGGCAGGACCGGCTTCTTCGAACAGGGCGTCTTTCAGGGTGGCACCTGCCTGCGGATTCTGTATGGATTGAACCGGTTTTCAGAGGATCTTGACTTCATCCTCAAAGAGCCTGATCCCGGCTTCGATCTTGGTCCGCACCTTCATTCCTTGTCCCGGGAACTGCTGGCCTTTGGTTACAAGGTGGATGTCACTGACCGATCCAGAGCGGATATTGCGGTCAGGAAGGCCTTCATCAAGGATGATTCCATCGGGAAGGTGCTGCATCTGAACCACGCCGGCAAGACCGGGCCGTTCAGGAAAATACGCATCAAGCTGGAAGTTGATACAAATCCCCCAGTAGGGAGCAGCACAGAGATCAAGTATCTTGATTTTCCGTTCATCTGTTCCATTACCGTCCAGGACAAGCCCAGCCTGTTTGCAGGAAAAATCCATGCCCTGCTGTGCCGCTCATACGTCAAGGGCCGGGACTGGTATGATTTCCTGTGGTACACCAGCCGGAAAACCCCGATCAACTTTGTCTTTCTTGCGGCTGCGCTCAACCAGCAGGGTCCCTGGAAGGGTCAGGACATGGCTGTCGATCTGACCTGGTGCAAGGAGTCCCTTGGGAATGCCATCAGCTCTATCGATTGGCATAAAACGGCTGATGATGTACGGCGCTTCGTCAGATTCTCCGAGCTTCCGTCCCTGGACTTATGGAGTGCGGAGCTGTTCCTTTCGCAGCTGGAAAAGCTGTAGGGTAGGCCGGCTCTCTAAACCTCCCTGGACCGGTACCAGCTTACCAGCCCATGCCCAGCAGCCAGAGCGGCAGCACTTTGCCCGCGGGATAATCGATATCATCCCGGATTACAGAGTCCGCACCTTGACCTCTTTGGAAGTTGCCTTCCCCATAGGATGGTCTGGTACCACAGGTCCTGTATTTCTGGAATGCTGCAAGAATGGCGGGGCCGGGGTGAAGGGGAAGTTGGCTGTATTCCTTGAAAGGATTGCAGGTTTCGTAGTCTGTGCCCGTCTCGAGGAATAAAAATTCCCGGAATGAAAGCAGGGGCAGGCGGACCGGGACAAAGCGGCGTGAAGTATCGGGAAAGCCTGTACGCAGATCCAGGGTCGAGGAATCGCTTATCCACAGCCGATGTGCCGGGAAATCGTCATACAACGCTTTCGGATGCCGGCTCCAGTCCCGGGCGTAGTGGATTTCATCGACTATGACGCCTTCATACCCTGTCATGAATATGGATTTGACGGTCTGGTACAGGGGTTCGTCGGCTAGCAGTGGATTGTCGGCAGACAGAAACAGCATCCTGCTTGCCCGGCTGTGGTGCAGGAGAAAGGTGGTTTTTCCCCCCCCCGGGGGCCGGTCAGAAGCAGGGCCCGGGGTAATGCCGGAGTGTTCCTGTGTCAAGAACGAAATGAGTTGAACGTTCTTGTTGTAAGAACTAAAAGTTGAAAATGTAGCTGTCAACCCATCGGCACGGCTGGATTCCCGAGGCGGTTTCTATCAAGAAGCGCCAAGAGGGTGAGTCTGAGTGCTGTCTCGTCATACGAATACGCCAGAAGGGCAAGCTGGTTGACTATATGGAATTTATAGGCCCGTATGCCTGAAAGATCGCCTTTTTTTAGATCTCCTGAATCCGGAGCGGCAACAAGTGCGCGGACGGCTGCATCAAGATCGGACTTCTGGTTTGCCTTGAGTTTTTTTGCTGCTTTGGAAAAGGCCTTTGTCTGGTTGACTGTCACGGGAAATCAACCGAGGGCAAAGGGTTTTAGCTCATTGGCTGCGGCTTCAGCCTGGCCGATCAGGATTTCCTTGATGAACGAATAGGGCAAATCGGGGTTTTCCTCGGCAATTTTCCCGATCCTCAAATCCAGTTGCGCAGGTCCGGAAGCACCACGGCATAGCGGCCTTCCAGGATGGCCCTGGCCAGGTCGTACACGGGGGCTCTGGCCCGGGCGGCTATCA
>MIBM01000390.1:0-1248 GCA_001830645.1 Spirochaetes bacterium RIFOXYC1_FULL_54_7 | reverse complement strand
GGCCGCGGCATGGCCGCCGCTGCCAGAGACGGGGGCATCGAGGTACACGGTAGTATGCCGGGGCCGCAAGCTGGCCAGCATGGGAGCCAGCAGGTCCAGGGCCTCCGCAAAGTCTTCGCTGCGGGAGATTCGGCCGTAGGCCCCGCCTGCATCACGCACCAGGCCGTCGGTGCTGATGAACAGGGGGTGTCCCCGACGGTAGTTTATAATGGTAAAAAGCACGTTGTAGCCGTCAAGGGCCAGGCTGAGCCCCGGGGCAGGGTGGGGCACCAGTCTGGCGGCAATGGCGGCCGATATCGCCTGGTCCAGTACGCCCCGGAACAGGATGTTGCGCTGACTCTTGCCCAGTCGGTGGCGGTCGCCCACCAGCTTGAGGGTGGCCTTTACGGGGTAGCCGCGGTCCAGCAGCAGCCGGTAGTCCCTGACGGCGGCGGGCAGGGTCTGCGGGGCGCTTGTCGTGGGCTTGCCTGCAGCAGCTTTGGTGCTGTTGTCTTGGCTGCCGCTGTATGTGCCTGGAACCATGGGTGGAATTCTAGGGTTTCCCGGAGTGATCGGCAAGTGGAGGTGGATCTGGTAGAGATCTTGGAAGGGGATTTGCATATACACACGATTGGCTTGATGATTGGGAAAAGGAGCACGACATGCGATTCGACGGCAAGGTAGTCATCATAACCGGCGGGACTTCCGGCATAGGCCTGGCTGCGGCGCAGCTTTTTGCCCGTGAGGGTGCCAGGGTAGTTATCATGGGCCGTAGCCGGGAGCGCGGTCTGGATGCGGTGGCCGCGATCACCGCTGCAGGCGGGCTTGACGCTTTACAAGCTCAGGTGATTTTTGTGGCCGGTGACGCCGCCAGGGACGCAGACTGCAGGCGCTGCGTGGATGCCGCCGTCTCGGCCTTCGGTCGGCTGGATATTCTGTTCAACAATGCGGGGGTCATCTATGTGGACAGGGATGTGGTGGCCACTTCGGAGGACGAGTGGGATGCCACCCTTGGGACAAGCCTCAAAAGCATCTTCCTCATGTCAAGGCATGCCATTCCCCATATCGCGGCGGTGGGGGGCGGCAGCATAGTCAACAATTCTTCCATTTTCGGTCTGGTGGGAGGGACAGGTGTGGCAGCCTACTGCGCGGCCAAGGGCGGGGTCATAACCCTGACCAAGGCTATGGCCCTAGACCACGCAGCCCAGGGTATCCGGGTAAACTGTGTCTGCCCCGGCAGCGTCCAGACTGCAATGCTTGAGAAAGAGA
>MIBM01000389.1 GCA_001830645.1 Spirochaetes bacterium RIFOXYC1_FULL_54_7 | reverse complement strand
TGGTGCCTACAGCACCGGCATAGATGCCCAGGGCTCCCCTGCTGCCTTTGTATGAATCAGGTGCAAGGGCTGGCACCAGGGAGGATAGTTCGTCCCCGGTCAGCAATACGGAACTGGAGCCAACCGCACAGTCAGCGCTGAATACTCCGTCAATTTCACATATGGTACCCGCATAACCACGCAAGCCGGGAAGGAACAGCTCCAGTTTGGCCGGGACTATGCTCAGGGTGAAATCCGCCTGTACCACTACCGCACCGGGAGCGGATCCAAGGCAGACGCCCGAGGGTACATCCATCGCTACGACGGCTCCACCGGCAGCTGAAACTGCTGCGGCAAGACTGTCAAAGGGAGCTCGCAGGCTTCCCTTCATACCGGTTCCGGCTATACCGTCAAGCAGGATGCTTGCTCCCTGTATCGCAGCCCCGGCCTCCGGACTATCCATTGCCAGGACCCGGACTCCAGCCCTGCGCGCTTCTTCCAGGCGTCTGCCTGCCACAGCATTGAGGCCAGGTGGCACGATGGTGGTAACTGCGTGGTTGCCATCAAAGGCTGCCTTGCGCACTACGGCAAGGGCATCACCAGCATTGTTTCCCTTGCCACAGACAGCCACCAGCGTACCTCCAGCCTGGATCTGTTTCCAGGGCTCCAGGGTCTTCAAAGCAAGATACAGCCTATCCGCAGCGGACTCCATAAGCAGGTCATCGCTCAGGTTGTAGACAGTCCTGGCGTCGGCATCGATAGAGGCGGCCACGGACGAAAGCACCAGAGGCCTCACTTGGCCAGCCCTCCGGTAAGCCGGTCAAAGCGCCACCAGACTATCCTTGCCTCGTAACTGGATCCGAGGATGGCTGACAATATGCCCTCGGGAGCCAGTGAAAAGGTGACATAGCGTAGTTCGTCGGCCTCTATGCCCAGGGCAAAACGGCGCATGGATCTGGCAGCCAGTTCGTACAGGGCATAGTAGGTCTGGCCATCCTCGTCCACTGCGGACAGGAAGAGGTTCCCTGCGGCAGCGCCACCGAAGTCCCAGCTACGGGGAACCACCTTTTCTCCGGAGCGGATGGCCGACATGGATTCAAATGGCGGGAGTTCGTAGGTTTCGACATAGTCACCATCAAGCTGGTCCATGCGCCATACCAGGCTGTTTACGAATTTTATGCCGGCTTTGGTTCTGGTCTCCTGGTCAATGATCTCCCTGAAGTAGTCAATCTTTACCAGAAGACCCATACCCTCGGGAGAAGGCACAATGCCGTCAAAAGAGGCTATGAGGCCATCCGAATTGGCTGGCAGTGGCAAGGCGTTGCGGCGGACCATCACATTGGAAACCAGGAAGCCGGACTTGTCAAACCAGTAGACCGACCAACCCTCGCCGCTCATGGTAACTACGGCACATTCGTCGGCCTCGGTGATGTAGATACCGGCGATAAGTGGAAACGGCGTTCCTCCTATGCCTTCCTGCCCCAGATAATCAAGGAACTCGCCGTCCCTGGAGAATCGAAGTACCACATATTCAAGGCTCGCATTAAGTTCCGGGTCGTACATGGCCCTGGACTCGGGAACCCGGTCTTCAACGAAAATGGTGCGACGTGAGTCAACGGCAATGAAGCCAGGGGCATTGAGGGGGTAGGTCCTGGCCACCCTCCCCTGGGATGGTACACCCTGGACCGCAGGTTTGAGGATGACCGGCTCGGGATTGTTTTCAGGGTCGTAGATCATCATCAGGAGGTCGCCGAAGGATGAGAAGGCCATGATCTTGGAAGCATTGCCGTTGGACACGAAGAAGATGCCATCCCGCATGGCAAGGCGTGTCTTGAGGGATGGAGCCTGGCCTTCTATGCTGAAGAGGTTTACCTGGTCTTCAAGCACACCGTAGCCCAGGCTGAACAACTGTTCGCGCTGGAGTGGGCTTACGGGATCCTGTTCGGAACAGGCAGTCATCAGGAGGATGAAGAAAACCGACAAGGCAACAGAGGCAGAACGTGTTCGCACCAGGAATCCTCCACACTGAGGGTCGCGACAGCCTCGCCTTGACCTCATATATATAAAGGATATAGAGTAAGACCCATGGCGTTCAACCCCCTGACAGCTCTCTTCGGCTCAAAGCGCGAACGAGACATAAAGACATTGTTGCCCCGGCTCCACGCGGTAAATGCCCGCGAGGCTTGGGCCATGGCCCTTGATGCCTCCGATTTCCCGCTAAAGACCAGGGAATTCCGCGACCGGCTGGCAGGTGGCGAAGCACTTGAAGCCGTCCTGCCCGAGGCCTTTGCCCTGGCCCGGGAGGCAGCAAGGCGTGTGCTCGGCGAGCGCGCCTTCGATACCCAGGTGCTGGGCGGTCTGGTCCTGCACGACGGCAAGATAGTGGAAATGAAGACCGGTGAAGGCAAGACCCTTTCATCGGTGGCCGCTGCCTACCTGAACTCCCTTGAGGGCAAGGGTGTACATGTGGTTACGGTAAACGACTACCTGGCCGAACGCGACTCAACCTGGATGGGCGCCGTCTTCTCCTACCTCGGCGTAAGTGTCGGTGCCATCCTGTCCAACATGGACAGCGACCTGCGCCGGCAGGCCTATGCCAAGGACATAAGCTATGGAACCAACAACGAGTTCGGTTTCGACTATCTCCGGGACAACATGACCATGGATCCCGCCCGCCGGGTCCAGCGGGGTCATCACTATTGCATAGTCGACGAAATAGACTCCATCCTCATAGACGAGGCCAGAACACCCCTCATCATCTCCGGCGCCGCGGAGGATGATACCTTCAAGATAAGCGAAGTGGCCAAGATGGCACCCCAGCTGATCGAAGTAGAGAAAGATCCTGCAACCGGGGAATACCCCAAGGAAGAAGAAGGGGAAGAACTTCACGGGGATTACAAGAAAGAAGAGAAGAACAAGAAGATATCCTTCACATCCCAGGGTCTGGACAAGATCGAGGATATGCTCAAAAAGCGGAACCTCATCCAGGGTTCGCTCTTTGATGAACAGAACTTCGAGTACTCCCACTACTTCTCCCAGGCCATCCGGGCCAGGGAACTCTTCCATCGTGATGTAGAGTATGTGGTCCAGGACGGATTGGTGCAGATCGTGGACGAGTTCACCGGGCGCATCCTGCACGGCAGGCGCTACTCAGACGGCCTGCATGAGGCCATAGAAGCCAAGGAACACATCCGGGTAGCCAGGCGCAACCGTACCCTGGCTACCATCACCTTCCAGAACTACTTCCGCATGTACGACAAGATAGCCGGCATGACAGGCACGGCCGAGACCGAGGCTACGGAGTTCCAGAAAATCTACGAACTGGATGTAGCCGTCATCCCCACCAACCAGCCGGTAGCCAGGAACGACGAAGACGACCTGGTCTTCCTCAACGAAGACGAGAAGTTCGAAGCCCTCGGCGACGAGATAGCCGAAGCCCACAGCAAGGGCCAGCCCATGCTCGTTGGTACCGTCAGCATAGAAAAGTCGGAGAAACTATCCGCTGCCCTGACCCGCCGTGGCATACGGCACGAGGTACTCAATGCCAAGAACCACGCCAGGGAGGCCATCATCATTTCCGAAGCCGGTGCCTACGGCGCGGTAACCATAGCAACCAACATGGCAGGCCGCGGTACGGACATAAAACTGGGCGGCAACCTGGAGTTCAGGGCCAGGAGGAGGGCTGGGACCACGGCCACGGACGAAGAGTTCCGCCAGGCCATAGAGCTTGAATACGAGGTATGGAAGAAGGATTACGAAAAGGTAAAGGCTGCTGGCGGCCTGTATGTGATAGGTACGGAACGCCATGAATCCAGGCGCATAGACAACCAGCTGCGCGGACGCTCAGGCAGACAGGGCGACCCCGGGCGCTCGTGCTTCTTCATCTCCCTGGACGATGACCTCATGCGGCTATTCGGAACCAATCTTAAAAGCCTCATGATGAAGGTCGGCATGAAGCCGGGGGAGCCCATCTATCATCCCCTGCTGAACCGTACCATAGAAAACGCCCAGAAGCGGGTTGAAGAGCGCAACTTCGACATACGCAAGCACCTGCTTGAGTACGATGACGTACTGAATCAGCAGCGCAAGTTCATCTACGACCAGAGGGACAGTATAGTCAGGGACGAAGGTCTGGCAGAGCGCGTTGCCACCACCGCCAAGGAAATGCTGGATGCTATGATCGGGATCTATGCCACCGACATGCGCACCAACCAGAAGGAAGCCTACGCCACCCTCCAGGATGAGCTGAAGACCGCTTTCGGCATACAACTGCCCTTCAAGTCCGATGCTCCCGAGACAGCCAAGCCTGATATCCTCCGGGATACGGTGGCAACCGAGCTGGATCGGGACCTGGATGAGAAGCGGGCTCTGGCGGGTACGGACAACCTGAACCACTTCCTTCGATGGAAGTACCTCCAGGCCATAGACCAGAAGTGGCTGGACCACCTGGAAAGCATGGAAGGCCTGCGCGAGGCCGTGTACCTGCGGCACTATGCCCAGAAAAACCCCTTGCTGGAGTACAAGCTGGAAGGTTTCCAGATCTTCGAGGCCATGATAGAGGACATACGCCGGTCTGTGGCCAGCACCCTGTATCTTGTGCGCATACAACGCAAGGAAGACCGTTCCATGCGCCCTGTTGTAAGCGGCGGCGTAACCAGGCACGACGAGATGGGCCAGTTTGCCGGTGCTGGTAGTGGTGCGGCAGCAGCAAGCGAGGCAAAAAGGCAGGCCGCTTCGGGGCCGATGGCCCAGGCTGCATCCACCCATGGAGGCACCGTGGTACGTACAGTGCCAAAGGTAGGCAGGAACGATCCTTGTCCCTGTGGATCGGGCAAGAAATACAAGCACTGCCACGGCGCGTAAGGATCCAGGCCGCCCCGCCCGGGGCGTGCCAGTCCGGAAGGTGAACACCCCTTGTCGCTGAACTGGAAAGAAAT
>MIBM01000388.1:7928-9175 GCA_001830645.1 Spirochaetes bacterium RIFOXYC1_FULL_54_7 | reverse complement strand
GGCAAGGCCTGAGCCGCTAAGGCTCCCGGGAGGGCAGAAGCCTCCCCGGGCTATTCACTCATGGCTACCACGGATACCGCTCCGGGGCCGGCGTTCAGGGCCACTACCGATGATATCTGGGTGATGTACAGGGGCGGGAAACCCAGCTCCTTTTCCAGTCTGGCTGCAAAGGCTGATGCCTTTTCAGGCGCGTTGGAGTGGCCTATGGCATAGCAGCGCAGGGGCTTTTCCCGGTGCTGCTCCGCTATCATCTTGATCATGGTTCTGAGGTTGGCTTCCTCGGAGAAGGACTTGCCGTAGAGGGTTGATTTTCCAGTCTCGTCCACCGACACGATGGGCTTGAGGTTGAGGACCTTGGCTGCCAAGCCCTTAAGGGGGCTTACCCGGCCGCCTTTTACCATATAGCGCAGGCTTGTCACCGATACCAGTATGCGGGTCTTGGCCGACCACTGTGGCAACTTTTCTTCTATTTCACTGGGAGACATACCGGCCTCAGCGGCCTGGGCAGCACGGAGTACCAGCAGGCCAAGGGAGCCCGACAGGTGCCTGGAATCCAGTACCCGGACGTCCATGCCGGCATTCCTGGCCTTGGCAGCTTCCCGGCGGCTGGTCTCGCAGGTGCCCGACAGGCAGGCCGCCAGGTGGATGGCCACGATGCTGTCGTAGTGGCTGCCCAGGTAGGAGTACAGCCGCCCGAAGAAGTGGGCCGGCGGCTGGGCAGTCTTCGGGAAGAGCCCCTTGCCCTCGGCTACCCGTCCCAGGCTCTCGGCAGACATGGTCAGCTTGTCCAGGTATTCGCTGCCGCCGGCAGACAGGAGCAGGGGCACCGCATGGATAGGATGCTTGTCCATCAATTCCGCAGGCAGGTCGCAGGCTCGGGCAACTCAGGCGCCACCAATGCCCTTCGTGTGCTTGGCCGTGGCCCGGCAGCCTTCGTGCTGGCAGTGGACGCCGCCAAAGGCGTGCTGGCCGTTCTTCTTGTACCGCCGCTTGCCCTCTGGCTGGCTTCCCTGCTGGCTGGGATGATTTCTGGTCAAGGTCCCGGTTCCGATGCTCTGTCCCCCATGCCACTGGCAGCCGAAAGCACTGCCAAGTCCATCCTGGAACTTCTTCGCATCGACGCCGGCACGGCCCGCCTTGCCGCAGGCACGGCGAGCATTCTGGGGCATGTATTTCCCCTGTGGCTTGGCTTCAAAGGCGGCAAGGGGGGAGCCACCTGGGCCGCTGTGGTCTTTGCCCTGGCTCCG
>MIBM01000388.1:6858-7869 GCA_001830645.1 Spirochaetes bacterium RIFOXYC1_FULL_54_7 | reverse complement strand
CTCCCTGGCCTCAATCGGCGCGGCCTTGGTGCTGCCTGCGGCCTATGCAGGCTTGTACCGCGGCGAGGCTTTCTCGCTGCCGCTTATGGTCTTCTGCACGGCGGCGGGTGTCCTGGTCATCGCCATGCACCGGAAAAACATAGGGAGATTAATGAAGGGGACAGAGCCCAGATTGGACAAGGGGACAGATGCATGATTGCCCGGCCGGAAGATCCTGTTGGAAGAAGCAATAGTTCAGGGAATCCGCACTTTCCGGGCTCACCAAGGCGCAAGGCACCCGCCCCTTGATCAGCCTGCTTTGTTCTGATAGGTTTCTTGATGTAGAAACGATTTACGAATCCATTTTTCGGAGAAATCCAACCCAAAGACAGACCCTCTATGAAGCTTGATGCTTATCCAGGGAGTTTCCCCGGAAGATGGGACTGATAGTGTGCAGGGAGGTACAACATGTGCGGCATTGTAGGCGCTTTCGAGATTGGCAAGAACACGGAATCCCTGCGCAATCAGGTGCTCAGGATGGCCAGGACCATACGCCACCGCGGCCCGGACTGGTCGGGCATCTATTCCGGGGAGAAGGCCATACTGGCCCACGAGCGCCTGGCCATAGTGGACCCCCTGTCCGGCGGCCAGCCCCTGTACAGCAAGGACGGCAAGCTGGTGCTGGCGGTAAACGGCGAGATCTACAACCACCTGGAGATCCGTGCCCGGTACGCAGGAAAGTACGATTTCCTGACCATGTCGGACTGCGAGGTTATCCTGGCCCTGTACCGCGACAAGGGACCGGACTTCCTGGAGGAACTGAGCGGTATCTTTGCCTTTGCCCTCTATGACATAGAAAACGACTGCTACCTCATAGGCCGGGACCACATGGGAATCAACCCGTTGTACCAGGGCTGGGATCCCGATGGCCGGTACTATGTCGCCTCGGAACTCAAGGCCCTGGAGGGGGTGTGCACCGAGATCCGCACCTTCCTGCCCGGCACCTCCTTCTTCAGCAAGACCAAGGAAACC
>MIBM01000388.1:5101-6839 GCA_001830645.1 Spirochaetes bacterium RIFOXYC1_FULL_54_7 | reverse complement strand
ACTGGATGAGCTACGAGGCGGTAAAAGACAATGTGACCGATATGCCCAGGCTGAAGGCCGCCCTTGAAGCTGCGGTAAAGCGGCAGCTTATGAGCGACGTGCCCTATGGCGTGCTGCTGTCCGGCGGGCTGGATTCGTCGATTATAGCGGCGGTTACCAAGAAGTTCGCGGCCAAGCGCATAGAAAGCAACGACACCCAGGAAGCCTGGTGGCCGCGGCTGCACTCCTTTGCGGTGGGCCTCAAAGGGGCGCCGGACCTGGCCGCGGCGCGCAAGGCCGCCGACCACATAGGCACGGTGCACCACGAGATAGGCTTTACCGTCCAGGACGGCCTGGACGCCGTGCGGGACGTCATCTATCACCTTGAAACCTATGACATAACCACCGTGCGGGCCTCCACGCCCATGTACCTGTTGGCCAGGGCCATAAAGTCCATGGGCATAAAGATGGTGCTCAGTGGAGAAGGCTCGGATGAGCTGTTCGGCGGCTACCTATACTTCCACAAGGCTCCCAATGCCAAAGAGCTGCACGAAGAGACCGTGCGCAAGCTGTCAAAACTGCATCTGTACGACTGCCTGCGGGCCAACAAGTCCCTGTCCGCCTGGGGCGTAGAGGGCAGGGTGCCCTTCCTGGACAAGGAGTTCATGGACGTAGCCATGAGGTTGAACCCAACGGATAAGCTGAGCGGAAAGACCGGCAACGGCCGTATGGAGAAATGGCTCCTGCGGGAAGCCTTCAAGGACCTCCTGCCGGCCGACATAGTCTGGCGCCAGAAGGAACAGTTCTCCGACGGCGTAGGCTACGGCTGGATAGACGCCCTCAAGGCCATGTGTGAAGAAAAGATCAGCGACGAGCAGTTTGCCCGGGCCCACGACCGCTACCCGGTAAACCCACCCATGACAAAGGAGCAGTACTACTACCGCTCGGTCTTCGAAGACTTCTTCCCCTCAGGCAGCGCGGCCAGGACGGTACCCTACGAAGCCAGCGTAGCCTGCAGCACCGCCAAGGCCCTGGAATGGGACGCCTCCTTTGCCAACATGAACGACCCCTCGGGCCGGGCCGTGGCGGGAGTTCATACCAAGGCGTACTGAGGGTTGGTCTTGGTGCCACCAGTCCCGGTGGCAAGGGCAGAAGCAGTTTCGGGGCGCCTCCCCGCCCTGGCTTGTACGCAGGGCGGTTGCCTGGAGGCCGCCAGTTGGACGCCTCGGTGGAAATCGGTTCGACCGATCCGGGGTTCAGTCCCCTCCAGGTATTACAATGCCACCAGATCTTCCGGGGTCAGACCGGTAAGCCCTATTATTTCTTCATCGGCCATGCCCTTGATTCTGAGCTTTCCGGCCAGTCCCAGCTTTTCCTGGTGCTTCCCCTGTTTGAAGCCAGTGTAGATGTACGAATTGACCAGGCGCTTGTAGTTCTGGCGCATGTCGTAGGCGTGGCGCTGATTCTGATCATGTGTGTAGCCTTCGATCACGTTAACTGCCTCCTTGAATTCAGGTTCTTCCAGCTGGCTCAGGAGGGCTTCCTGATCAGTTCCTTCGGCATTCGTCAAAAAGTATAGCCAGCGGTTCAATGGTTCAAGTATACTCTCTTTTCCGGCCGCAAGCCACGCCTGCCAGGGGGACAGGGACTGTCCCCATTTCAGAGGGTAACCACCATAGCCGGATCAAAGCCCGGAAGATTCTCGTGGGGGTAACCGTACTGGTTGGAGATGATCCGGGTGCCACCTATCTGGTAATTG
>MIBM01000388.1:0-5087 GCA_001830645.1 Spirochaetes bacterium RIFOXYC1_FULL_54_7 | reverse complement strand
GCAGGAAACTATAGCTGGGGCATGGTGGCTGATTACTACGGTAGGCCCGTCATGGGGTTTTGCCAGTTCGGCTGCAAGCCAGGCACGGCTGTGGCGGTGCATTGCCGCGGTTTCTTGGGGGCTCAGGCGCTGGTGGTCCGGTTCAGTCCGTATAACACGGTAGTCACTCATCGAATCCCGGGCCTGGCGCATGGCAAGGGCTGGGTTGCGGCCAAGGAGCTCGAAGTCGGTCCACAGGGTGGCCCCCAGGAAGCGGATGCCCTGGATTACCGTCGATTCATTGTCCAGAACCCGGATATTCGTGCCTGCTGCGCTTGCCCGCATAGTGCGCAAGGTGGCCTGGATGGATGATCCGTAGAACTCATGGTTACCGGGAACCAGAATCACCGGAAGCTGCGGGTAGTGGCTTTTTGCCCACCCTACAGCTTTGGCTCCGCTGTGTATGTCTCCAGCCAGGATTACCATGTCCGCCTGGACATCTGCAGGCTGATACTCTTCCATTTCGCAATGCAAGTCTGAAAGAAGATGCAGTTTCATGCCACTGGTTCCTTTGCGTCGTGATCGTGAAGCAGCCTGACTGCCTGCCTACTTGTACAAAGTAGCCTGCCTGCCTGCCCGCCCGCCCAAACCAGCCTACACCTCTTCCAGGAGCAACAATTCCTTTGCCCCGGCCAGCACCACCAGTTTGTGAAGCTGGCAGCTAATGGTCTGGCCGGCGGCGTAGCGTTCCAGCTGGGCCATGGCCTCCTGGCGGAAGTGCTTGATGGCGTCAGGACGCTTCTGCTCCTGGGCACTCAGGAACTTGACCTCGATGAGGTACTCATGGCTGGTGCGGGCTGTGGTAAAATGGTTTTTCTGCAAGAAGATATCGGCGTAGCCATGGTTCAGTTCCGGTTCGCTCAGCACGAAGTACAGGGGCGTCATGCCCAGCCAGGCCAGCAGATAGGCCTTGACCACCTGCTCCCGGAAGGCAAAGTCCCGCAGGCTCACCGCTTCGTACAGGCGCTCCAGGATGTGGCCGATTATCGTCTGCCATTTCCCCTCGAAGGCCAGCTTGTCGAACTCCCGGGTCAGCAGATTGACATCCAGCTTCAGGCCGTAGCCGTCTATCAGACTCTCCCGGATGTAGGAATAGTGCATTACCCGGATCACCTCGTTGGGTATGGCGAGGTTTACTTTGGAAGCATACAGATAGTCCTTGATGGTCAGAAGCCCCAGGTAGTAAAGGAAGGACTTGAATTTGTTGTTTTCGATTATGTCCTTCAGGGCAAAGCTGTGCACCAGGTTGCATTCGGTCTGTTGCTGGTCCATGATCTGCCCCAGGATGGAGAAGTTGCCATTGAGCCTGGGACCCTCGGTAACCAGGAACTGCAGCTTGCCGTAGTCGATGCGCACGTTCTCGTCCAGCAGATTGGAGGGGATCTTCCCTGACTGGAAATAGTTATTGAAAAAATACAATACCATGTCGGAATTGTAGACCCGCTCCTCGGTGTTTTCGCAGAAGCAGTAGTTGTTGTAGTTCACCCGCATCAGATCCAGTATCTCGCCCCGCTCGCGTTCCGGCACCAGGCCGGATTCTATATAGTACTCGAGCATGGCCCCGACCTCGGCCTGGGTAAAGCCGGCCATGGCGTTGAATGGCGTCTTGGGCGAGATGTTGTCGCCAATATTCATGCCGCTGGTCACATCACTCAGGACCAGAGGAGAAACCCCGGTTACAAAGAGCCGCTCCACGGTGCGGCTTTCGGTGGCGTTCTTGATGGCCGCAAAGAAACTGCGCAGGAAACCGCCGGCATGGGTGATGGCGGTATAATGCTCGGCTCCCTGGTGGATCAGCATGTTGTTGGCGAAGTTGTCATATTCGTCGATCAGCATCAGATATTTGACCTGTTGGTCTGCCATCAGTTCGATAAAATGGTTCAGAGCGTCGCCAGCATGGCTGAACTGGCTGTAACGGTCCTCGAAATCCGTATCCAGATCAAAGCTTTGCCCGTACTTCTTGTAAAATGAATTGATATTGTCGCGGATCTTAAGGGTAAAAGAAAATTTGAGGTCTTCCACTGTGCCGTCGGAAGGAATGCCGGAAAAATTGAGCTTCAGCACCGGCAGGCTGTTCTTAAGCGGTGTTGGATTACGACCTATCCAGGTATCGCCGAAGAGCTGTTCGAACTGCCCGGCCCGCCGGGGATCGTAGTAATGCTCCAGGGTAGACACGAACAGGCTCTTGCCGAAGCGCCGGGGGCGCAGGAAAAAGTGGTACTTGCTGCCCTGGCCTTCCAGCTCGGCAATGAAGGTAGTCTTGTCCACATAATAATAGCTGCCGTTTTCCTTGATGGCCTCGAAGTTGGCCAGGCCGTAGGGAAGCTTCTTCATACCGGCAAGTATACCACATATTGCTCTTGAGCGCCTCCCGGCCCCGGCGCGGGACCAGGGACAGTCCCCTCAAGTCAATACAATTTTAACCGGTTTCACGCCCCAGATCTCATCTGAATACTCCTGTATGGTCCTGTCGCTGGAGAACTTGCCCATCCGTGCGGTGTTCAGGATGGACATCTGAAGCCACCGTTTCTTGTCCTTGTAGGCCTGGCTGACCTTCTCCTGGCAAGCTACATACGAGGCGTAGTCAGCCAGCAGCATGTAGGTGTCGTGGTACAGAAGTGAATCGACAATAGGCTTGAACAGCGATGTATTTTCCGGTGAAAAATAGCCGTCCCTGATCTGATCCAACACTTGCCGCAGTTCAGCGTTTTCATTGTAGTACTGTAATGGATTGTAGGAGGAGTTTTTAAGCGCCGTGACTTCTTCGGCATTCATGCCGAAGATGAAGATATTCTCAAGGCCTACCTCTTCCATTATCTCGATATTCGCACCGTCCAGGGTTCCGATGGTAAGCGCTCCGTTCAGTGCAAATTTCATGTTTCCCGTCCCGGATGCTTCTGTCCCCGCGGTCGAAATCTGTTCCGATAGATCCGCTGCGGGGATGATCTTCTCGGCGTTGGACACGGCGTAATTCCGCAGGAACACCACCTTGAGTTTGTCACCCACCTGAGGATCGGCATTGACCCGCTCCGCTATGGAATTGATCAGCTTGATTATCAATTTGGCCATATGGTAGCCCGGTGCCGCCTTGCCTGCGAATATGACGGTCCGTGGAACAACATCCTTGCCCGGATTGTCTTTTATCCGGTTGTAAAGGGTGACCACATGGAGGACGTTGAGCAGTTGCCGCTTGTACTCGTGCAGGCGCTTAACCTGGATGTCGAACATCGAGTCGGTATTGATGACGATATTGTTGCGCTGGAGGATATAGTCAGCCAGGAATTCCTTGTTGGCCTTCTTGATGTCGGACCATTTTTTCTGGAAGCCCGCATCCCTGGACAAGGCCGCCAGCTTCCTGAGTTCGAACAGGTTGACGGTCCACTCATTTCCTATGCTGCCGTCGATCAACGAGGCAAGACCTGGATTGCAAAGCTTGAGCCACCTTCGCTGGGTTATCCCGTTCGTCTTGTTGTTGAATTTTTCCGGCCAGAGGTGGAAGAAATCCTTGAACAGGCTGGCCTTCAGGATTTCGCTGTGGAGGGCGGCGACACCGTTCACCGAATGGCTCCCGATGACCGCCAGATTGGCCATCCGGACCTTTTTCACCGGCCCCTCCTCGATTAGAGAAAGCTCGCGCACCATGGCCAGGTCCCCGGGATGGCGGACTGCCAGCTCTTCGAGGAAGCGCCTGTTTATCTCATAGATGATCTCGAGGTGCCGAGGCAGGACCCTGGCCATGAGGTCTACCGGCCAGCGCTCCAGGGCTTCCGGCAGCACCGTATGGTTGGTGTAACCGTAGGTCCTGACCGTTATATCCCAGGCGGCTTCCCACGGAAGGCCTTCCTGGTCAACCAGAGTCCTCATCAGTTCCGCGATCGAGATGGCGGGGTGGGTATCGTTTAGCTGAATGGCAACCTGGTCGGGGAACTCGCTGAAATCCTTGTGCTCGTTCTTGTACCGCCTGACTATGTCCTGGATGGTGGCGGAGACGAAGAAGTACTCCTGCTTCAGGCGCAACTCCTTGCCTTCGAAATTGTTGTCGTTCGGATACAGCACCTTGGTGATGTTTTCGGAGACCGACTTGGCTGAGACCGCCTTTATGTAATCCCCGTCGTTGAAGTAGTTGAGGTCGAACTCCCGCGTTGACTTGGCCGACCAGAGCCTCAGGTTGTTCACCGTGTTGTTGTTGTACCCGGGGACAGGGGTGTCGTATGCCATGGCGACGATCTCTTCCGCGTCCACCCAGCGCTGCCTGGTCTTCCCCTGTGCATCCTGGTAGCCCTCGACCCTGCCGTAAAAATTGACCAGGTAGCTGTACTCGGGGCGCGGGAACTCCCAGATGTTGCCAAGCCGGAGCCAGTTGTCCGGGGTCTCCACCTGGTAACCGTTCCTGATGTTCTGGAAGAAGATGCCGTAATCGTACCGTATGCCGTACCCGACGGCGGGGATTTCAAGCGTTGCCAGGGAATCCATGAAGCATGCTGCCAGCCTGCCAAGGCCGCCATTGCCCAGGCCGGCATCCCACTCTTTTTCCCGCAGCTCCTCAAGGGAGTACCCGAGTTCCTTCATGGCCTTGGAAGCCTCGCCGTACAGGCCAAGGTTGATCAGGCTGTTGCCCAGGGTTCTGCCGATCAGGAACTCCAGGGATAGGTAGTAGATCCGCTTCACGTGCTTCTTGTGGTAGGTCTGCTGGGTCTTGATCCACCGTTCTATGAGCCGGTCCCGTGCGGTCAGCGAGATGCTGGCATAACAATCCTGCAAGGTCGAGGAATAGTCATCCTTGCCCAGGGAATATTCCAGATGATGGACGAAGGATTCCTTGAGCGCCCCGGAATCCATGCCGAGGTTTTCCTTTACGAAACCATGCTTCTTGTCCGCCTTGTTTTCTGCTTTGGGCATGCTGATCTCCCTTGTCATTCAGAATCGTTCAACCCGAATAATTCTAGCTGTTTTTACCCACAATTGGGAACGAAATTCCGGATAATGATGGTTTTTCCATCAAAAAATGCAGTGCTTATGATAGCAACTCTATCCTTGCCAGCAGATAG
>MIBM01000387.1 GCA_001830645.1 Spirochaetes bacterium RIFOXYC1_FULL_54_7 | reverse complement strand
CAGGCCTGTTCAGGGCTTCCTTCGTGGTTCTGGGCCTGATGGTGGTATCCAGCATCGCCCTCCTGCCATATCTGGGCCGACGAGGCCGGGTGGAGAGTTGATCCAGGCCAGCAGGTGATTCATGTGCAACTGCTAGTATTGTCCCCTCGCCGTGTAATGCGTGTGGAGCAATTCATGGGCCAGATGGCTGTTCGGTGCGCCGAGGAAATCCTCATATAGTTTCTTGACCGATGGATTTTCGTGGGATTTCCTGAGCGGGCTGTCCGCGTCTTCTTCGTAAATCGCCTTGGCCCGGGCAAGCCGTATTTCAGGTGTCCCTGGAAGCGGTTGACCTCCTCCCCCAAGGCAGCCTCCTGGGCAGGTCATTATCTCGATGAAATGTGCTGCCATTGTGCCTTCCCTGACGGCGTTCATGACCTTTTTTGCATTAGCCGTGCCATGGGCCACCAGGACTTTCAATTCTACACCTTCCAGGAATGACCAATCCTTCTGCGCACCGTTTATCTTGATGCTCGCTTCACGTACGCCATCCATGCCGCGTACAGGACTGATATCGAGATTCTTGAAAGGGACCTCGCGTCCAGTTACCACTTCGTATGCCGTTCGCAACGCAGCTTCCATCACACCGCCGCTAGCTGCAAATATCGTCGCCGCTCCGGTGGACTCGCCCAACGGGTTGTCAAAGGTGGAATTCTTCATATCGTGCAGGTCGATACCGGCCTGCTTGATCATGACAGCCAGTTCTCTGGTGGTAAGGACATAATCGACGTCCGGTCTACCGTTTCTGGCCATCTCCGGGCGGATCGACTCGAATTTCTTGGCCGTGCACGGCATGACTGACACACAGACGATATTCTCAGGATCGATGCCCATCTTCCCTGCCCAGAAGGATTTTACAACGGCTCCGAACATCTGCTGCGGTGATTTGCATGTGGAAACATTCGGAAGCAATTCCGGAAAGAAATGTTCCTGGAATTTTATCCAGCCAGGGGAACAGGAGGTGGTCATGGGCAGAGCCGGTGCCTCTCCGCCTGTCAGTGCGCTCCTGAGTCGTCCCAGCAGTTCGTATCCTTCCTCCATGATTGTGAGGTCCGCCGCGAACTGCGTGTCGAATACATAGTCAAAGCCCATGGTCCTGAGCGCCGACGCCATCTTCCCTGTCACACGGGTTCCAGCAGGGTACCCGAACTCCTCACCAAGTGCGGCTCTGATTGCCGGCGCGGTCTGCACAACGACGACTTTTTTCGGATCATCTATGGCCTTCCAGATATCTTCTATACAGTATTTTTCTGAGAGGGCCCCGGTAGGGCAGTGAGCAACGCACTGGCCGCAGTTGATGCAGACGACTTCACCGATCGGCTTGTTGAAGGCTGAGCCTACGATCATACTGTCGCCCTTGAAAAGGTTTGCTACGGCATAGACTCCCTGCATCTCGTCGCAGGCCCGGACACAGCGTTGGCACAGGACACACTTGTTGTTGTCCCGAATGAAAACCGGTGAAGAGTCGTCTTGTGGGATCGTACGTTCCCGGCGTTCCTTCCATCGCAAATCAGTCAGTCCGAATTCATTTGCCAGGCTTTGCAGCTCGCAGTTGAGATTCTTCGGGCACACTGTGCAATCGGTATAGTGATTGGCAAGCAATAGCTCAACGATGGTCTTCCTGGATTTGCGGACCCTGTCTGTAGTCGTTGAGATAACCATGCCTGCTTCGACCGGCGTGCTGCAGGCTGCCTGCAGGGTCTTTGATCCTTTGACGTCCACGACACAGATACGGCAGATTCCTCTCGTCTGTAGGTCTGGATGATTGCACAGGGTTGGAATGTGGATTCCTTCCCGCCTGCATACATCCAGGATCGTCATTCCATCCAGCGCCTTGTACGAGGCACCATTGATCGTGATTCTCAGCTCCGCCATACTTCGCCTCCCCCAGCAGAGAGTATTTCATCCTTGAATTTCGATGCGATGGTCCTGAATGAATTGGGCACTGATTGCCCGAAGCCGCATTTGGAAGCCAGGCTCATGGTGGTCGAGAGTTCCAGCAAATCATTGATGGTTTTTGACGAACCCCGTCCCTGTTCGAATTTCTCGATGCCTTCCAGCATACGTGAACATCCCTCACGGCACGGGACACATTGACCACAAGACTCCTCCTGGAAGAATTCCACGAAATTCTTGAGGACCATGAACATGCTCCGCGATTTGTTGAAGACAATTATCGATCCGCCGGTTGGAATCCCCTCGAAGCAGATAGGTTTGTCGAAATCGTCCGAGCATGCGCAGAACCCGGATGCACCACCGATCTGTACGGCCTTTGTATCCGGGTCGGCATCTATCTCCTTGAGCAGCTCCCTGATGGTGATGCCGAATTCAAACTCATAGATGCCAGGCTTCCTGCAGTCTCCGGAAACGGAAAACAGTTTGGATCCCGTGGATTTCTCTGTACCGAACTGCTGGAACCATTCGGCTCCGTTGAGCAGGATGTGGGGAATGAATGAGAGGGTTTCCACGTTGTTGACGACTGTCGGCTGTCCAAGGTAGCCAGCCTCTGCTGGATATGGGGGCTTGTTTCTGGGTTCTCCTCGCTTGCTCTCCAACGATTCGATGAGGGCGGTTTCCTCGCCGCATACATACGATCCTGAGCCCAGTTTTATATCCACGTCAAAGCAGAAGCCCTTCTCGCGGCAGATATCCTTGCCGATCAGATTCTGGCTCTTGAGCTCTTCGATTTTTTTCATCAGATCCTTTACGAGGTATTTGTATTCACCCCTGAGATAGATGAAGCCTTTCGATGCCCCGATCGCGTATGCTCCTATAGCCATGCCTTCGATGACCTTGGCTGTCTGTTTCTCAAGAATGTTCTTGTCTTTGAAAGTACCGGGTTCTCCTTCATCCGCGTTGCAGATAATGAATTTATCATCACTCCTATGGCTTCTCGCGGCATCCCACTTGAGACCGGTCGGGAATCCGGCTCCGCCCCGCCCCCTGAGCTTTGACTTCGTGACGAGTTCTATGACGCTTGTTGGAGTCATGCCAAGAGCTGCCCGCAGGGCGGAGCCTGGCTGGAAATCCGAAAAGACAACGTCTATTTTCCTGGCCATTGTTGCACTCCTATCGATAGCTGAGTACGATATCGACAGCCTTCGATGGTGTAAGGTCCGCATATAGATCATCATTGACCATCATTGAAGGTCCCCGATCGCACATCCCCATGCAGTTTGCGTAATCAAGGGAATACTTCTTGTCATGGGTAGTTTCACCCATGCGTATTCCCAGTTCCGATTCAAGGGCACGCAGGATATTGGCCTTGTCCCGGAGCTCACAGGAGATTGTCCGGCAGATGCGTATCACGTATTTGCCTTTCTCCTTGGTGTTCAGGAAATGGTAGAACGAGGCAACGGAGAATACCTCGGTCTGGGATATTCCGAAGGTCCGAGCCACCTCGTTGATGGTTTCTTCTCCCAGATAGCCATACGTGGCTTGCAGATCCTGCAGGACAGGCAGGACTGACTCCCGTGCTTTTCCATGAAACTCGATGAGGTGATCAAGCTTCCTGAGGAGTGTCTCTCTGAGCATGAACTTCCTCCTTCGAATGTCCGGAGGAGTTGTGGCCGAGTATGGACGGCGGGAGACCATGAATGCGGAAAACTGCTGCTGCAGGAAGGTCATCGAGCCGTTCACCTGAGCCCTCATCCGGCAAAGGCAACGAACAGACCATATCGGTGACAATTCTCGTAGTGGAAACCAGGCAAGTCAAGCTTTTTTGCTGTTTTTCGTTTCCTGAGTCGTTCGTAAGCGATAGTGTCCCAGATGCTCGTCAGCGACTTTGTCCGGGTTGCATGGCATTCTTCCAGTACTTCCGGAAAAGTCATCAGGAAACCTGGATCAACCAATGGTGATAGGTCCCCCTGCTCTGTGGAGCAATCAATTCCTACCCCACCGCCGCCGTCTTTTCCGCAAAGGGCGGCGCCCGGTCCAGTACAGCCCTGATCACCGAGGCTCCCGGGCTGAGCAAGCCGGGGTCGGCTTCCAGGATGGCCATGGCATCTTCCCGGGCGGCTTCGAGCAGCTCGGTATCGCGGACAGGGTCGGCAAAGGCAAGGCGCAGGGCGCCGGCCTGGGTTGTGCCGGTTATCTCGCCGGGGCCGCGGATGAGCAGGTCGGTCTGGGCTATGGCAAAGCCATCACTGGTCTCCTTCATGGCCAGAACACGCTTCTTGCCGTCTTCTCCCAGTTTGTCAGACCAGACCAGGAAGCAGTACGACTGCAGGGGGCTTCGTCCTACCCGGCCGCGGAGTTGGTGCAGGGCAGCCAGGCCGAAGCGCTCGGCATGTTCCACGACCATGCAGGTGGCCTCGGGTACGTCCACGCCTACCTCCACCACACTGGTGGCTACCAGGAACGACAGAGGCAAAGAGTCACCCTTGCCTGCGAAGGCGGCCATGGTGGCCTTCTTCTCGTCTTCCGGCAGTCGGGAATGAATGAGTCCACCTCTGAACCGGGGAAAGACCTTGTCGCGCAGGTGCAGGAACATGGCCTCGGCGTTCTTCAGTTCCAGCTTGTCCGAGCGGTCCACCAGGGGATAGACGAAGTAAGCTTTCCGGCCGGCCGCCAGTTCCTTCCGTACGAATTCGTAGACCCGGTCTTCGTTGCCCTGTTTGGCCAGGTGGGTTATCACCGGTTTGCGGCCCGGCGGCATAGTCCGTATGGTGGATACGGACAGGTCGCCATAGGCGGTAAGGGCCAAAGTGCGTGGTATTGGAGTGGCGCTCATCATGAGCACGTCCGGGCGACGGCCCTTGGCACCTATGGCCAGGCGCTGGAGCACCCCAAAGCGGTGCTGTTCGTCTACTATGACCAGGCGCAGGCTACGGAAGTTGACGCCTTCGGAGAAGAGGGCATGGGTTCCTATGACCAGGTCGATGTCGCCGGCGGCCAGGGCGGCCAGGAGCGGCTTCCTGGCTGGCTCGGCGACGTTGCCCGACAGGAAGGCCAGGTGCACGCCC
>MIBM01000386.1 GCA_001830645.1 Spirochaetes bacterium RIFOXYC1_FULL_54_7 | reverse complement strand
CCGCCTGGGAGCGTGGCTTGCCAAAAGACCAGCCGACAAACTCCGATCCGTCCTCCAGGATAAGCCTTGCCGTGGCGTTGCGTTTCTTCATGATGGATCCTCCTGGCCGGAGGACCCATCTGTACCCGAGCGCCCCGCGGCGTCGGAGGCATAGTAACGTTGAGGGTACGAGGGTTTCAAGATATGAAACTGTAAAAAACGGCATTTTAGAAAGAAACAAGGTTGAAAAAATGAAGAATAGCCAGAAAATTAAGGTTGACCCATGGGAATACTACAATACTGGCTGTTCTGTTACTTTGTTTTTGAATTAAACTGAATAAATTCCACAGTGAAAGTGATAACTAGCCGTATATCCCCGGGTTCAGGCAGTCCGGAGCCTTCTCCCCGCGCAACATGGCCAGCAGGTTGGTGGCTGCCTTTACAGCCATGCCCCTGCGGCTGGCAACGGTGGCACTGGCTGTATGGGGCGTCAGGACCACATTTGACAGATCTGCCAGCCCTTCGGTCATGGCGGGTTCGCGCTCATACACATCCAGACCGGCGCCGGCTATCAGCCCATCTTTCAGAGCCTTTACCAGGGCAGCTTCATCCAGCACGGGACCCCTGGCGGTGTTTATAAGGTAGGCGGTGCGCTTCATCTTGCCGAAGGCCTCGTAGTTGAAGAGGTGCCTGGTCCCGGGCAGCAGGGGTACGTGGACGCTTACATAATCCGATTGGCCCAGAAGCTCGTCGAAGCCCACAAACCGGGCGCCGACCTCCTTCTCGAAGGCCTCATTGCGTCTGGCCTCGGTGTACAGCACGGTCATGCCAAAGCCCTTGCTTCTTGCTGCCATGGCAGCACCTATGCGGCCTGCACCTACTATCCCGAGGGTAGCTCCTGTTATGTCCCCGCCTATGAACTGCAGGGGGCCCCAGCCCGGCCACGTACCGGAGCGCATCACGGTATCTGACTCTACAACGCGTCTGGCCACGGCAAACAGCAGAGCCCAGGCCATGTCGGCTGTGGCGTTGGTAAGCACATCCGGGGTGTTGGACAGGGGGATGCGGCGCTTGGTCGCCTCGGCCACATCCAGGTTGTCAAAGCCCACTGCGTAGTTGGCCAGGCCGCGTACCTTAGGGGCGGCGTCGAAGAACTCCGCATCGATCTTGTCCGTAAGAAGGCACAGGACGCCATCCTTTCCTGCCGCCGAGCTCAGAAGTTCGGGCCGGGTCATGGGCCGGTCGTGGGGGTTCAGCTCGATGTCGCAGTCCGGGGCCAGAAGGGCCATGCCTTCTTCGGGTATGCGCCGGGTCACCAGTATCTTCCACTTTGCCATCATAGTCTCCTTACTCGCCCAGTCCCAGTATCCTGGATTCAATGAAACGCCAGGTACTCAGGTAATCGCCTTTTTGTACCAGGGCTGTCAAGGTGTCCACGTCTGTCCTGGCCATGCCGGCACCGTCTTTGCTTGAACCGTCTTTGCCAAGCCCATCCAGGAGCCGCTCTATCTTCGTGCTGAGTCTGGCGTTGGCTTCGAAGGTCCCCGCTATATCCCAGCGGGTGGGGCTGGTATCCGAGGTGAACCAGCCATCGTAGCCTATGCGCCGCAACTGCCAGATGAACTCCACATACTCCAGGTAATGCTTGGTTCCGCAGAAATAGTCCCAGTCCCATTTGCCGTCGTTGTCGTTTATATGCACATACAGGGGAATGCCGCTGCCATGAACCAGGGCTGCAGCCTCTGCAGGATTCTCGCCACCATAGACGGAGTGGCCGAAGTCCAGGGTTATGCCCAGGCCCTTGGTCCCGGCATCCCGTACCAGACAGACAGTCTTGGATGCAGAATTGACGAAGCAGGTTCCCCGGGTCTCCGATGGCTTGTACTCGATGAACAGGGTAATCTCCGGGCGGTGTGCGGCGGCCTCCGCAAAGGCGGAAACCAGGTGTTTCCATGCCGTGGCATAGTCGTACTGGAAGACGAACTCGTAGCCGTCGCCCAAGGGGCAACAGGTAACCTTGTCGGCACCTACCGCAGCGGCATAGTCCTTGGCCTCCTTGATGAATCGGATGGCCTTGGCACGTACAGCCGGATCCAGCGAGGTCAGACCTCCGTTGCGGAATTCCGGCTCGCCTTTCACATTCACATTGATGGCCGCGACCTGCAGCCAGTGCTTGGCCAGAAGCGACTTCAGTTCTGCCGGGGCCGGGGTTTCGTACGGGTAGACTACTTCCACCCCAGAATAGCCTGGTATGCTCTTGAGCAGGGCAAACTTGCCGTCCAGATCCAGTTCCTTGTTGTACTCGTGGAAGCGGTCCTTGGTCTTCCCGAGGAAGCCGGTAATTACTGCTAGTTTCATGCTCTCTCCTGTCTGTTGACTGTTTCCGGATTACTGGTTGCCAGGTTGCCGGGCATTTATTTTTCAGCTATCAGTTTCCTGGCGCTTGACACTATGCTTGCCGGGTCCATGCCGAACTTTTCAAGGGTCAGTGGATAGCTGCCGCTCTCGGCAAAGGTATCGTCCAGGCCTATCTGGGCAAAAGGCAGGCTTATGCCTTCCTTCATGCACCAGGCCGCCAGTTCATAGCCAAGGCCGTTGCGGCGCTGATGGTTCTCCGCGATCAGAAGAGCCCCGGTCCGCTGGATGGATTCCCGTAGCGATTTCTGGTCCCAGGGCTTGATGGAGTACAGGTCCAGGACCTCGGCCTGTATGCCTTCCTGTTCCAGTCTGTCGGCGGCCTCAAGAGCCTGGAAAACCATGTCGCCATAACCTGCAATGGTAAGGTCCTTGCCCTTTCGGGGTGTGTGGCTGCCACCTATCCTGAATTCCGTACCTTCCGGGTACAACTCGAAGAGGGGATCCCGCATCAGACGCACGAAGGCAGGACCAACAAAGCCCAGACACAGGTCAAAGGCTGCCCGGGCACTGGCGCTGTCGCAGGGCACCAGCACGGTCATGCCAGGCAGGGTGGTCATGAAGGCTATGTCTTCCGTGGCTTGGTGGGTTACCCCGTCTATCGCGGCCGTTACCCCGCCGTGGCTGGAGAATATCTTCACATTCAGGTGGGGGTAGCAGACAAAGGACCGCACTGCCTCCAAGGCCCGCATGGTCAGGAAGACACCGTACCCGCAGACGACAGTAGGACGTCCTTCGGCTGCCATGCCCGCAGCAGCCGCCATGGTACCCAGTTCGGCTATGCCCATGTTGAAGTAGCGCTTCGGATAGGCATCGCCGAACAAATACGAATAGGTGGAGTAACCTATGTCGGACTCGAAAACGACAAAGTCATCCCGCTGCCCTCCGGACTGAAGCATGCGGTCCGCTATGGCCCGGCGGGTAGGTATCTTTGCGGGCACAAGGTTCATCGGCGGCCTCCTTCTGTCTCTGTGCAGTCCGGTTCGGCGTCGTCCATTTCCTTGCAGGCCCTGGTGAACTCGATATCCGAGGGTGGCTTGCCATGCCATTCCCGTTGGTCTTCCATGAAGCTGACGCCCTTGCCTTTTATGGTCCTGGCGATGATGCAGGTAGGTTTGCCGGAAGCCTTGGCGGCTGACTCCAGGGTTTGCACCACTGCGGCCATGTCGTGGCCGTCTATGGTCAGCACACGCCAGTTGAAGGCCTCGAATTTGCGGTCTATTGGTTCCATGGGCATGATATCGTCGGCCTTGCCATCGTTCTGCAGGTTATTGCGGTCGATTATGGCTACCAGGTTGTCAAGACCGAACTTGGCGGCAGATGAGGCGGCCTCCCAGACCAGTCCCTCGTTCAGCTCTCCATCGCCGAGCAAGGAGTACACCCGGTATTGCGCCCCGGTCATCTTCGCTTCAAGAGCCATGCCTATGGCCTGGGCAAAACCCATTCCAAGGGAGCCGGATGTGGCATCCAGCCCAGGCAGGTAGGTTGAAACCGGATGGCCCTGGAGCCTGCTGGCGTTCTTACGCAGGGTGGAAAGTTCCTGGACCGGGAAGTAGCCGCGCAGGGCCAGGGCTGCATACAGTACCGGGCAGGCATGGCCTTTGGACAGCACAAAACGGTCCCGGTCGGGCATCCTCGGTCTGGCTGGATCTATCTTCATCACGTCAAAGTAAAGGGCAGCCACAATGTCACTGGCCGAGAGGCTCCCGCCGCAGTGGCCGGACTGGGCTGTGTGGACCATGGTGACTATCTCACGCCGGATGTCCCGTGCATGCTGCTCCAATTGCCGGATCCGCGTTTCCGGGACTAGCCGTCCAGCTTCGGTCATATGGTCTCCTTGTGGAATTGGTGGCTTTCTTGTTGTCTGTATGCCTGCTTGCTGTCCGGTTGTGCCGTGGGATCCGATACGGCAAAAGCCTGGGCAGTTATATCCCTGAATCGAGAAAATGCCCGGCGGTACTCAGTTTCCACTGAATCACGGGAACAAACTATTTCAAGATCCAGGCTGCCTGCGTAGCCGGCTGCTCCGAGAGCCTTGACCATTGCCGGAAACGGTATGGTTCCATCCCCGGGACAGAGGGACAGGTTGACAATGCCATCATTGTCGCAAAGGTGGGTGGCAACGATGCGCGACCTTAGCGTCAGCGGTAGATCCTGCACTGCTTCCCTCATGGCCCAGAAATGTCCGGTATCCAGGAGAAGGCCAAGATCAGCAAACCCTGGTTCCGTCACCAGTCCCAGGAATCCTGACGAGCCGCCAAGAATATTGCCTGGCAGAAGTTCGAGAGCCAGTAGTAAATCCTCACTGCTGCACAGCGCGGATAGGGTTTCGATGATATCCCGAAACCTTGATGCACACTCTGCATCATGCTTTTCCCCGGTCTCAGGGGTGCTCGGCGCTTCTGGCCAGGCAAAGGCCGGCAGGGGAACCACGAATACCCGGCTTCCTGACCTGTCATCTGCCTGGTTATTGCCCGGCTTGTCGTCCTTGGTGACTACTATGGAGGATATGATCGAGGACGCGATGGCGACTGCCGCCTTGGTCTGGACCAGAGGAAGGCCCTGGCTCAGGGCCTTTCCAGACGAGAAGACGGTACCTATGAAATGGGCAACAAAGGCACTGCAGCGGAGCCCGTTGGTACGGGCGGTGTCGGCCACTGCTTTGGTGGCGACCTCTGTCCACAGGGGCAGGACAGAATCAAGGAACACCTCTGCCTGGAAGGCTCCATAACCGGTTTCGGCAAGGAAGGG
>MIBM01000385.1 GCA_001830645.1 Spirochaetes bacterium RIFOXYC1_FULL_54_7 | reverse complement strand
GTATGAGTCCGATGCGGATATTTTGTACTACGGCGGATCAGCTGGCGGGGGAAAATCTGATCTCCTACTGGGCCTGGCCCTCAATGAGCACGCGCACAGCATCATTTTCCGCCGGCAGACCACGCAGCTTGTGGGCATACAGATACGGCTCCTTGAGGAGATCCTCCGGTCGCGCAAGGGGTGGAATGGTCAGAGCGACGTGTTATCCCTGCCGGATCGCAGAATTGAGTTTGGAAGCTGCAATAACGCCGGGGACGAGCTAAAATATCAAGGGAGACCGCATGATCTCTGCGGCTTTGATGAGATTTCCCACTTCCTGGAGTCACAATTCCGGTTTTTGATTGGCTGGCTCCGCACGACAATCGTCGGCCAGCGGTGCCGGATTGTTTGCGCAGGCAACCCTCCAACGACCACAGAAGGTCGTTGGGTCGTTAAATATTGGGGGCCATGGTTGGATGACAAACATCCTCGTCCGGCACGGTCAGGGGAGTTGCGCTGGTTTACAACGGTCGATGGCCGGGATGAGGAGGTCCCGGACGGCAAGCCGATAACGATCAATGGGCGCATTGTTGTGCCGATGTCGCGTACGTTCATTCCCTCCAGTGTCCAGGACAATCCATTTCTACTCAAAACAGGTTACGAGTCAACACTTCAGGCCTTGCCGGAGCCCCTGCGCTCACAGATGCTTTTGGGTGATTTCCGGGCGGGTGTCGAGGACAGTGCTTGGCAACTGATCCCGACCGATTGGATCGACGCGGCGATGGAGCGCTGGACTGAGGATGGCGGCAAGGGGCCGATGGATTCCGCTGGTGTGGATGTTGCCCGTGGCGGCCGCGACAAAACGACTGTGTCAACGCGGTTCGGTGCGTGGTATGACCGGATCAAAGGTCTGCCTGGCGCTCAAACACCCAACGGTGCGGCGGCGGCGGGATTTGTAGTGTCCTGCATCCGCGACAAAGCCGTGATCCATATTGACGCCCTGGGGGTGGGCGGGGAAACCATCGGTCACCTGGAGACCAATGGCATGCAGGTTGACGCAGTTGTTGGGTACGACACAGACAGTTGCCTGGGTCAGTACGACAAG
>MIBM01000384.1:5155-7130 GCA_001830645.1 Spirochaetes bacterium RIFOXYC1_FULL_54_7 | reverse complement strand
AGTTCAACAAAGGCCTTTATCGAGGTCAGGGGGTTTCGTACCTCGTGGGCTATCCCGGCTACAATGCGTCCCAAGGCCTGGCTTTTCTCGCGCTCGAAGACCCTGTCACGCAACAGCTTCTCCTCGGTGAAGTCCTCGAAGGTACAGATGACTCCCGCCGGTTTGCGGAGGTGATCCAGATAGGGGTACAGGTTGTATCGAAGATGTATGGGATGGCCGTCGCCATGTACCCATTCAAGGGTCTGGAACAGGAAGCGCTGCCCACCGGACATCACGGACTCCAGACGTCCGTCCAGCAGCAGGTTCAGCAGGGGCAAGGAGTGGTACTGCCTGCCTATGGGATCCATACCGAAGCTTCCCAACTCCCGGGACCGGCTGTTGCACGACACAATTGTGCCGTTGGCGTCGCAGGTGATGATACCCCGGGGGCTGCTCTCCAGTATCTGGTTTATGAAGATGCTCCGGTCTTCTGTCTCGGCCATCTGGCGTGCCAGCTCATCATTGGCTGTGCGCAGTTCCTCGGTGCGCAACCGTACCCTGGACGCCAGTTGCCTGTTCCACCAGAATCCAAGCCCTCCCAACGCAAACGAAACAAGCAGAAAGGCCGTGAAGGTATAAATGATCAGCCTTAGCCTGCGCTGGGCCACGTACTCGGCATCGTTGAACCAGGCATCGTACAGCTTGCCGTAGATGCCCCCCTCCTTGATGTCCCTAAGGCCGGAGTTCAGCAGATAAACAAGGTATGAGTTGCCCTTGGCCACAGCCATGGTGTATTCCACCGGCAGCCAGTAGCTGGCGGCAAAACGGAAACGGGATTCAGCCCGGGCAGCCCGGATGAAGTACCTGGCGGTCAACCTGTCCTCAAGAAAGGCATCGGCCCTTCCAGAGGCCAGAAGGCTGAAAGCATCGGCAGGCACGGTGGTTTCATTGAAGCGTATGGTCCGGATGTTCTTCAGGAAATCGTAGGCAGGCGAATCCCTGGTCAGGGCGACCACACCGGATCCAAGATCGGTCAGACCATCCCTGAAGCGCTCGTCACCGGCTGCAACCAGTACTGCTATCGACGAAGAGGCAAGGGGTTCGGAAAAATCAAGGAATGCCGCCGCTTCGGGTGAATAGGCCCGACCAAGGACAAGATCCACCCTGCCTTCAGCCAGGGCCTGAAGGCCAGCTGTCGCGGGCATGGCTTGTAAGGCCATGCCTATGCCAAGAGCCTCGCCGATCCGGATGATGGCCTCGACATTGAAGCCGGTCAGCCTGCCATCGGCAATGAACTGGTAGGGCGGCCGGCCGGCATCCACAGCAACCCGCAGTATCTGGTAGCGCAGGGCAGATGCCTCGGAGTAGACGGGGACAGCTTGGCCAGAGGCAGCGAGTACCGGCAATGATGCAAGAAGCACAGCCGTGCCCAGGCATCGTACCAGAATCGCATAATCAAACCTGCTTGCCTTTGTCATTTCGAGGTCAGGTTGTACACTCCATCCCAGGTTGCAGCCGGCGGCTTCCTTGCATACTCCTGACAACGCTTGATGTAGATGCCTGAAGGCCCGTCATCCGGCCGGCCCTTGAGCAGGGCCTTGAAGATTTTCATCGCCGCAGACCATTCCCTTGCTTCAAAAACATCCAGGGCTTCTTCGAATTCCCGGTAGAACCGGAGATCTGCATCCGGCAACAGTGATTTCTCATCCACCAGTTCGAAAAGACGGATCGGCTGGCTCTTGCCGACCACGCGGATGCGGTCCAGGCGCCGGAACAGGAAGCCGTCACCTGCCGCGGTGGCAGTATCCTCGGAGGCGCAGACCCAGGTACCGTACTGCTTGTTCACACCCTCCAGCCGGGCAGCCAGATTCACCGCATCGCCGATGATGGTATAATCCATCTTGCGTTCGGTACCCATATTCCCGACCACCATGTCACCGGTATTAAGGCCTACCCTGGTAAGCAAGGGTGATGGCGCCACCCCGGCGGAAAGGAA